>JAYVIT010000277.1:0-16845 GCA_043769965.1 Saprospiraceae bacterium | reverse complement strand
CGCACTTACCTGGAGCGAGATGTCCGGTCGCTACTCAATGTTGGCAACTTACTCGATTTTGAGCGCTTCATGCGCCTATGTGCCGGTCGTAACGGACAGTTGTTAAATCTTTCAACACTAGCTTCTGATACCGGTATCAGTGTAAATACTGCGAAAGCCTGGATCTCCGTATTAGAAGCTTCCTTTACCATTTTTCTTTTACCTCCTTATCATAATAATTTTAATAAGCGCACTATTAAAATGCCAAAACTTTATTTTTGGGATACGGGTTTAGTTTCCTGGTTACTTGGTGTTAGTGCTGCTAATCAGCTTGCTTCACATTTTGCAGTCGGTGCCATTTTCGAAAACGCAATGATTGTTGAATTATCCAAGCATTATTACAATCAAGGTGAGCAACCAAAATTTTATTTTTTTCGTGAAAGCAATGGCAATGAAGTAGATCTCTTAATTGAAAAAGGTCCAGAGATACATGCGATTGAAATCAAGTATGGAAAGACTGTTAATTCAGACTATTTTAAAGGATTGCATTTTTGGACTCGCTTGAGTGGTAATATAGCTTCGAAAAATTTTGTAATTTTTGGCGGTGCAGTTGGCTCAAATAGACAAGAAGGACGCGTCGTCCCTTGGAATAAATTGGATTCAACTAATGGAATATTTTATACCATTTAGATTTATATTATAGTCCAAAAATTTAAGGTATAATGCCGATGTGATGGTCGTTTGGTCCAATTCCATTGGACCAATACGAATATCCTTTCGGTATTAGCAATCGATACTCAAAAGTAAATGGTCAACTATAACATGACACCATTGATAATTGAACATTGCCTGCCCGACAGCAGTCGGGAATATTGATTGTTGAGAATTTAAAAGAATGTACAGTTTTCAAAACTCAATTTTCTGTTTATTATTCAACCAATACAAATCCAGCCCATCTGTAAGGATCTCCATATTTCTCCCTCATCTCTTGCTGTGTTTTTCTAAACGCTTCAGGTATACTTAATTTTTCTATTAACCAATTTTTATAAAAAGTGATCATGAATTCTTTTGTTTCATTATCAGGAATCTGCCAAAGACTCATGATCAAATATTTTGCACCTGCAATTTTAAATGCGCATCTTAAGTCATAGACTTGACCATTTAATTAATTTCTACCTCCCAAAATACTTATTCAAAGCTTCCACTCTCGTATTCACCTGAAGCTTCGTATAAATATTGGTAATATGCGTTTTTACAGTTTTATAACTAATGAATAATTCTGAAGCTACTTCTTTTTCGAGTTTGCCTTTTGATATTAATTCAATGACTTCACGTTCTCTAGTGGTGAGTAATGAAGCTTGATTTGAATCTACTTGTTTATCGCGATTGAACGTAAGCGCAATTTTTCTTGCGATCGATGGACTCATTGGAGCACCACCTTCCTGCAAATCCTGGATAGCACTTATTATTTTTTCAGGTTTATCGGATTTTAAAACATAGGCCATTGCACCGGCTGATAATGCATCAAATACTTTTTGATGTTCATCAAATATGGTGAGGATCATAAATTGAGTATCCGGCAATTCTGGTTTTAATCGGGTGATGCATTCGATGCCATTCATTTTTTTAAGGCCCAGGTCGATATCAACTAATACAATATCCGGTTTGAGTTTGGGGAGTTCCTTAAGTGCGTCCTCTGCATTCAAATAGATGGATACCACTTCAATGACATTCTTAGCATTAAGTACTACGCGTAAGGTTTCGCAAAGGAACTTATCATTTTCAATTATGCTGACACGGATCATTCGATGGATTGCAGATAAATCTGTTGAGACAAAAGTATGGCATTCTATTCTAAATCGAATAGGACTTTAGTCGTAGGTGGCAGGTAATCGAAAAAAGACTTATATCAATAAGTTGAACTTACTATTTATCAAGGTTTCATCAGACACTTACATTCTCTGAGGTTATTTTTCTTTATCATCTGATTCAACTCCTCTACTTCATTTTTAAACCGATAGCGGTTGCCGCAATTATAAAGTGCAACAAATGGATGTATATCCTGGATCATAGTGAATAAATCGAAAGCAGTAAATCCAGGTTGTAATTTTGAATATTCTTCGTAATTGAGTTTAAGCAATGCAGTATTTGCTCCCACGCCCCGATTATCTAAAAAATATCCTTTCGTCAAATTAACAGGATATGCGAATTTTCCATCTTTGTAAATGTCAGAAATGGCAGGATATGATGTGATTGTTTTTTTATCTTCAGAGAGTTCAACAGGTATGAGCTTATAATAATCCGGATTGCGGAGTTTATAAATCATAGTTGGCGGACCTGAATAATCCATGTTAGGAGATTTATTTCTGGATGCACAGGAAAATAACATCGCAATAAAAAAGGAAAGCAATAATGACGAGTGAATAATTTTCATTTATCTTAGTATATTCAATTTCCGGGTCAAGAGTATCCTGGATGAGTTTTTCAACTGAATGAAATACAAACCATTCTGCATATCGGAAACATCAATTGCAAACCTGTTTGATTCTTTTTGAATTAGATTAAGAGTCTTTACTAATTGCCCATTTGTATTGGAAATATGTACTTCATCTGGTTGGATCAATTTGTTTTTTATTTCCATAAATACTACATATTGTGATGGATTGGGAAATAACTTAAAATCGGAATCATTCAATACATGTTCAGTGGCTGTTGTCTTCATGCGGGTGACATTTAAATCCAGAACATAACTTCCGGTTTCACCGGCTGAATACGGTGAAATATAAAATGTGATCTCTCCTCCATTTTGGATGATGAGATTAGTAGGTAATGAATAATCATAAGCATTTGAAAAACCATTGCCTGTATCATATGAGAACAATACATCAGCGTCATAATTGATTCCATTTATTGAATTGAACCGGTCACCAACTCGGCCAGCAATTTCGTAATCAAATCCTGCGGGTAAACTGATTTTATAGAAATCGTAATCTGTCCGGTTATGAAGATTGGATCCGTTTGTATTAATCGTCGTGCTGTTGCCGGAAAATGAAACCGGAAGATTGTATGCCGTTTCTTTTGTGTTGTTATTCTCATAGATATCGCCTGTAAGTGCCGGGGCAATAATGTCGATCTTCTCCGGATTGTCAAATAACTCATTGGAAAGAATGGTCCAGTTACTAAAATCAGATGAGTTAAATATTGCTATATAATAACTGCCTGTAGGTAATGCCAATCCTGTGTTAGCAAATTGAAATCCCGATTTATAAAATCCCGCTGGTATCTCTACATCAGATAAATAATTGATGTTTTGAACCCATTTCCCTTCTTGGTCAAAAATATCGGCAGTCAGCCAACCCTTAAAATCCGTAGTGTTATAATTTGCAACATCAGCTGTTACTGAAAATCCTGCATTTTGTACAATAGGATTTGAACTAAAATTCATCTTGGAATATAATCTCATATTGTTTTGAGCACTTGGAATATTTATCGTTATCGGATTTGTATAATTGGCCGGTTTAATTAGTATCCATTCTCCGTTTGTTGGACGATAATATATTGCCAGCGTATGTTTTCCGGGAATCAATGCAATGCCGGAAGTCTGAAATGTATAAATATCATAAAAGCCATTTTGAATATTTTTATTCTGAAGAATTTCAACAAAATCCACAAATACGCCATCATCTGTAAATACCGCAGCACAAAAATCACCGGCAAAACTTGAGGTACCTAAATTCGCAATATTTACGGTGACATTAAATGGTGAACTTGAATTGATTGGATTCGGATTGTATTCAATTGTGGAATATAAACTCAAATCATAAGTGCCGGCAATTTGTTCGGGTTGTATACCCATAATTGCGTAATGTCCTGAATTGTATCCGCCAGTACCACCACCAGTTCCAACTCCACCCGGGTTGAGCGCATTGATAGCAAAATAGCCATCATAATATCCACCCCAACCCCAATTGATATGAAAATAATTAGTATTGTCATAGCCATCTAAAATAAAAAAATGTCCGCCCCCCGTTCCTGCTCCTCTATAAAAAACAGGTCTGGCATTATCGAGTTCAGTTTTTATCTGACTTATCCAGTTTGCATCCTGATAATTTTCTCTTTTATAAACCTGAGTGGTTTGCTTGTATCCAAAAAAAGATTTAAAAGCATTGTCTATTGCATACAAACCTGAAGTACTAGTTTGTGGACTGTAATCCATGTCCTGGCTTACACCGCAATGATACATTAAAGTTGCCACTGCAAGATTTGAACTTGTAACATTGTTTGGCATATTATTCCAGTCATAAATAGTATTGCCAAAATTGACTGAAATTGTCCCATATGTTTTGTGATTGTATGAATGAAATCCAGTTCCTTGTGGAGGATAATTATAATATTTCATGACTTGCGCCATTGCAGTAGCTCCGCAACCTGTTACCGAGCCTCCTGGACAGAGTTCATTGTAGTAGGGACTTTGGTTCCAGGTGGTTTTTAATAAAGGATTTACGCTGGATGTATGATCTGCTTCATGAAATATATCATTTGCATATTCTATCCAAAGTTTCCTTATTACCGGAGTAGCTACTAAATCATTGACTCTGATGTAATGAATCTGGTCTTTGTATTCGTCAATAAATTTTTGAAAATTAATGGCATTGTTTTGTATAATAAAATTTCCAGAAGTAGAATAAGCTAAAATGGGAATAGCCGCATCATCGGCTGATACTATAATGAATCCATCTTTATGATTGATGTTGAATATAAAAAAAAGAGGTGTATTATCAATTGATTGCTCAATATAGGCGATCTCAAGATTTTCAATTTTAATTGAAGAATTGTGACTAAAAAAATTGGTTGCTACTTGCCTGGCAACCATAATATCAACATTGGCGGCAAATCCAATAAAGTATAAAAAGCTAAGTAACAGAGTTAAACGGAATCCTAATTTCATTTCAATTCGATTTTTTATGATTAACAATTGCATTTTATTTTTAAAATTCTTATGATAAATAAAGAATTTCAAATGTAATATTAATTATCAAGTTTTATTGATTTAAGATGAGAAAAGAGATTTTAGTGGTGAGTTCAATTAATTATTTGAACCGGATACTGGATAAGAAATCAGACAATCCAGTTTAGAAACTATCCGATGTGTATTAAATTGCAATTCTTGGGAAATATTACCATATACTACAATTTCAACGAATTTGAATACTTTTGTCTTTAAATTATAAGTAAAGTGAAAATCAAATATTCAAATCTATTGATTTCAATCCTGATTTTTAATTCCTGCAAAGTAAAAATTATGAATGAAGCATTAAATATTAAAGGATCGATTACACAAAATAGTTTGACGTATCCTGAACCTGTTTCAACAGTAAAACCTAAACAATTGATTCTTCATGGTGATGTAAGAACGGACGATTACTATTGGTTGAATGAACGTGAAAACCCAGAAGTCAAATCGTATTTGAAAGAAGAAAATGATTACCTGGAAAAAGTACTAGAACCAGTAAAGGAACTGCGATCAAAATTGTACGATGAAATGTTGGCGCGAATAAAGCAAGATGACAATACAGTACCTTATACTAAAAATGGTTACTCATACTACACCCGTTATGAAACTGGAAAGGAATATGCAATCTATTGCAGAAAAAATGTAAGCGAACAAATAGCTGTGGAAGAAATCCTCGTAAACGTCAATGAACTTGCAACGGGTAAAAAGTTTTGCAATGTAATACCTCCAAAAGTTAGTCTCGATAATAAACTCATCGTTTATGGCCTGGATACTACAGGCCGGAATCTGCATCTGGCCTTCGTTAAAAATTTAGAGTCCGGGGAGATTATTGAACAAAACTCACCAGTCATAGCGGGTAATTTTGTCTGGACTCCGGATAGTAAGGCCTTTTTCTATGACACCAAAGACATCAAAACATTGAGAACTGATAAAGTTTGGTTGCATGTATTAGGCATTCCATTCGAAAAAGATGAACTTGTATTTAACGAGATAGATGAAACAGCATATGCTTCTATTGAAGCTTCAAAGGATGAACAATTTTTGTTCATACATTCCGGATATACAGAAACCATAGAATGTCAATTTATTTTATTGAAAGAATACCATTCCAAACCAACACTTGTTAAAAAAAGACAAGAAGATTTTTATTATACATTGGAACATTTCAATGGGGAGTTTTTAATAATTACCAATGACCATGCAAAGAATTTTAAACTTGTAAAAACCAAAGTTGCAAATTATCAATACGACCATTGGACTGATTTGATATCTCATCAGGATGATGTATTAATAGAAGAAATGGAAGTCTTTCAAAACTGGCTGGTCTTGCGAGAACGCAAAAAAGGACTTTATCAAATTCATATCATACCCTGGAAAAATCTGAATGAAGGACATTACATTGAATTCAGAGATGCCAGTTATGATTGTTGGTTGGGATCAAATTATGAACTCTCAAGCGAAACCTTGCGCATTGTTTACACATCACTGACCACACCAATCTCCACGTATGATTACAACATGCAAACCAAGCAGTTGCAATTATTGAAGGAGAATCCGGTATTGGGTAATTTCAATAAAAAAAATTATCATTCCGAATACATACAGGTTAAATCGAGAGATGGAGTTGAGATTCCAATGACCTTAGTTTACAAAAAAGGATACCTTCAAAATGGTCAAGCTCCGGCTTTGTTGTATAGCTATGGAAGTTATGGTATTAGCATGGATGCCTCATTCAGTAGCAATTTACTGTCCTTACTTGATAGAGGATTTATCTATGCCATCGCACATATCAGAGGTGGAAAAGAAAAAGGCTGGCAATGGTATGAAGATGGAAAAATGTTGAAAAAGCTCAACACATTTAATGATTATATAGATTGTGCCCAATATTTAATAGATCAAAAGTACACAAGTTCTGATCGCCTTTTTGGACGTGGTGGATCAGCAGGTGGTTTGCTAATGGGTGCAGTATATAATATGAAGCCGGAGTTATTCAGGGGTTTATTGTCTCATGTACCATTTGTAGATGTAATCACTACGATGTCGGATCCAAGTATACCACTCACTACAGGAGAGTATACGGAATGGGGCAATCCGGAAATAAAAGAGGAATATGAATATTTGAAAAGTTATTCTCCTTTAGATAATGTAGTTCCAAAAAAATATACGAATCTATTAGTAACTACTGGTTTTTCAGATAGCCAGGTGCAATACTGGGAACCGGCCAAATGGGTTGCAAAACTCAGAAAATTGAGAACAGATAAAAGTGATGTAATTTTATTTTATACAAATCTCGATGCCGGCCATGGAGGTGCTTCAGGTAGATTTGAAAGATTGAAAGAAATTGCAATGGAATACGCGTTTATGTTTGCGTTGCTCGGAGAAAAGCAATAGGCAATAAGCTGTAAGAAAGGATGATATTAATTATAAAAATAAAATTATTTTAGAATTGAACAATAATAAATATTGATAAATTTTTACTGACGACTGACGACTAGCTAACTAACATCGAAATTCCTTTATACCCTAAGATTACTCCAAATACAAGTAAAATCAATCCTAAAACTTGAATGGTGTTATGAATAATTATTGGTTTGATTTTTTTACGAAATTTTGTAATAAACAAAATTACATAATAGAACCAAATCACACTTCCTATAGAAATAGAAAATGCATAAAATAAGCTTAACAATAATGGATAGCTTTGAGGTAATGGTTTTGAATTTGTATTGGTTTGATTTAATGAATCTGCGGATGAATTGGTTGTGATAGATACTGAAGTGGAATCCTGAAATGTCGTATCGGAATAGTTGACTTCTTTTAACTGAGTATTCATTTTTCCTTCGAGACCGGCGGTATCAAATCCATAAGAATTTAATGCGCTTAATACAATCAGCGTTGATGCCATCCAACTCATAATCAGACCAGGGTTAAGAAATCCCAGCATCATTCCAGTTAAAAACCCCTTTTGAGTCTTTACTTTTACGTTTTGTGTGAAATGCTCTGTATGATCAATTTCTTCGAGAGGATGTTTAGTCTTAAACGTTTTAAATCCAATAAAAATGACAAACATTGAACCAATCAAAAATATATAAGGAATATAAGGTTGGTACAAATGATAAAACCTGGTTAAGCCATATATTGAAATAAAAACATAAACGAAATCCGCTACGCAAGCACCGAAATTGACAAGATATGCATAATGCGTTTTTCCTTTAAGTGCATTTGTTATGATTACTATACTGGTTGGTCCTCCGGCAGGAATTGATAAAATAAAACCGACAACAAGGCCGATAACTGAAATAATAATTAGGTTTTCTATCAATTCAATAGGTATAAATAATAATTAGAAAGATTGTTGAATTAATGTGTTTGCTACTTCGAGATCATGTGCGGTATCTATTTCCATGCAGTTATTTTCTGTGACATCAACCGCAAAAATGTCTTCTCCGGATTCTATCAGTTCCTGAAATGCTGCTTCATAAAAAAGATTTACTTTTTTTTCTACAAACATTTTGTGATCAAGAAGTTCAAACAATTTTTCAACCAGGCTGGCACTAAATTTTTCGATTCCAATAGATTCTCCAATAGCCTCTTTGTGAATAACTTCTTTTCCAATCTCTACAATTCGGCCGGTTGAATCTACTTTGATTTTAATTTCTTCATCATGTACCTGATGTCTTTTTAATGCCAGGCAATTATCGAATCCGGATTCAAGGAGTTTGGCAATAATATTTTTATCGAAAATAATATCGCTGTCCATTAATAGCATTTCTTCCCCTATGAGATAATTTTTTGTAAGCCATAACGAATATATATTATTGGTTGTTTCAAATACATCGTTGTAAATGTATTTTACATTTAACTGAGGATATTCATAGCCAACAAAATCTTTTATTTGTTGCTCGAGATATCCTGTTACAATCACCATATCACGTATTTGATTTGCAATAATATTATCTATGGTAAGAGCAAGAATATTTTTACTACCGACTTTCAACAAACATTTTGGAGTATTATTGGTCAATGGTCTAAGGCGCGAAGCCACGCCTGCAGCAAGGATAACAGCCTTCATTTAAAATGCGGGTTTAAATGATTTATCAATATTGCGTTGAACAAACCACATTATAGCAGATAATCCATTGAATCCAATTAGTATTATCCACAAAAACAGGTCTAGACGATTAAATATCGAACAAATAATGAGTATTGCAATTTCGGAAGAGGAGCACGTGAAAACCCAAAACCTCATGGCAGTTTTATTTTTTTTATAGTATTCTTCTGGTGTAGTATTGAAAGAGTTATCTTTTTTGTCTTTGGTAGTAAATTTATCCTGAAATGCACAATACTGCAGATAGATTTTAATAATAACCCGATCCAGCCATTTATTATTTTGATTCTTTAAAAGAGAATATTCTTGTCGATACGATTCCAATTCAGCTTCATAATTATTTTTTCTTGGAAGAACGTAATCGAGAAATCTATTTCTATAATAGTCAACCAGTACAGCTTGGACAACACTGCTCAAACCCATTAGTACAATGAGCATCCACCAATAAGAGGGGTTTTCCTGGTGATTTGCAAAACCTATTCCTATACCGATAAAAACAAATGCGGTAGCAATGTAATCTGCAATGCCATCTATGATTCTTCCGGCATGTGTTCCACTATTTTTAAGTCTGGCAAGTTGACCGTCACTGCAATCAAAAATATTGTACAACATAAAAAATATAGCACCAAGTATAAAACCATTCGGTAATCCTTTTGCATACAAAATCCCTGAAATGATTCCAAATACAAGAGCAGTATAAGTAAGTTGATTTGGGGTGATGCGTGTTGGATAGATAAGTTTTACAAGAAGAAAAGCAAGTGGTCTAAAAAAAACGAGGTCAAAATAATCTTCGACCTCAATCATTTTGAGTGATTTTTTATATTCTGAAAACCAACTCATGCATAATTATTTTCTTTTAAAAAAGATTTTATCATTTGCATAAGTGACCTGTTTTGTTCTTGAGTTCCAATGGTTATGCGCAAATGATTTAAGAGCCCATCTTTGGCCATAAATTTTACAATCATATTGCGCTCTGTGAGATATTTCTTCAATGCATCTTTAATTTCAACTGGAATTTTGACGAGTATAAAATTGGCATACGATTTATACGCTTTAAATCCGGGGAGTTTATTAAATTCATTTCTGTACATTTCTATATCGCTTGCCATTTTTTCGCGAATGGAATTATAATATTCAGGTGAATCTAAAGCAGCTATTGCTAAGCTTTCTGATAAGCGGTTATAACCTAAATATCTTGCTCCAAACATAGAGAGTTGGTCAAAGTTCTTACCCAATAATGCAAATCCAATTCGCACACCAGCCAATCCATAATATTTTGAAAAAGTACGAATGATCATAACATTCGGAAATTCATTGAGAATTTCTTTTAAATGGGAATGATCATCATTAAAGAATAAAGTATAGGCCTCATCCATTACAACAACCGATTCCTTCATTTTAGCAAGTACTTCTTTTAATTGTGCAATTTCAAGACGATTGCCTGTTGGGTTGTTAGGGGAGCTGATCAATACCAATTTTGGTTTTTGTTCATTATAAATTTTCAGCATTCCCTCGAGATCATAATAAAAAGAATCTTCCCCCTCTTTTATGGGATATTCTATTTTAATACCTTCTACTTCGTCTGCGATTTTTTTATAATACCACCAGGAATAAGAAGGTATCATTATTTTATCTCCTTTATGAATATAGCAATGTACAGTTTGTTTAAGTAGATCTTCTCCTCCAAAACCCAGCATTACATTTTTTTCATCAATTCCATATTCATTAGCAAGTCTTAGGGATAGTGGACTTTTAATTCCCAAAGCATAATCGCGAGAGTATTCGCGTAAAGTTTCGGAGTTTATATTATTTAAAGCATCAAAACAAGCTGGTGCAGGACCATATTGATGTTCATTTCTGTCCAAATAAGTTATTTCTATTTTTTTAGAATCCACAGAAGTTTTTTTTCTAAGTGAAAATAAAAGGAAGACCTGCTAATCTAAAAAGAAACAGTTTAATCCAAAAAGCAAGCCACAAAAATACAGTTAAATTCATAATGGAGTCACACAATACTTGTATTATTAATGGGGAATCAAAGATTGTAATTAAGCTATTTCAACTGGGCTTAGAATTCAAACAACATAGAAAATATTCGTTATTTATTTCTTAATCAGTGGTTGAAATATTATGGAATTCAATCAATATCAAAAGTTTATTGATATGGAATTGTTTAATAAGATGTTAGTTTAATCTGGTCACTTGAACGGTTGAGATCAATTTGTATCTTTGCACCTTGTATTATAAATAGGTACTCAGGTTTTTCAATTCTGATCCAAGTCGGATTAAAGTCAAAAGAGACTGAGGAAAGCTTCGTAAGCCGGTCATTGAAAATTTCCAAATAATTTAAATTGCAAATTAAAAAAGTAGCAATTCGCTCATTTTCTCAGATAAATCAAAATACAAATTAAGATTTTTAATAATGATTCAGCACATCAAGAAATATCTTAAAGTTGTAATAAAGCAATGGCAAACAGAATTGCAGACTAAAAAATTTAATTTGACTATTCTTTTCAGTATCATTTCTGTTCTTCCTTTACTACTATATTTGAATCGGTTTTTAGAATACATTGAGATGCGTCCGGGTTGTAATTTGGACGATGCAGTACTAAATTGGTTGCCTGCAGCAGATCTTTCCAATCTTATTTTTTTTATTCTTTATACCTGTGCATTTATATTGATCATTCATTGTCTCAAGTCTCCATGGTTATTGATCAAAGGCCTTCATGTATTAATTGTATTGCAGTATATAAGAAATATTTGTTTATATGTAACACCTCTGAATGCGCCAGATAATATCTATGCCCTTCAAGATCCGGTTTTAGAAACCATAGCTTATAGTGATAAAGCCAACCTGAAGGACTTATTTTTCAGTGGACATACGGCAACAATTTTTATCTTTATGCTCTTAACCTGGAATAGTCCGGGATTAAGGCTTATTTTTGGATTTATGACCTTATTTATGGCTATTTTGCTTTTAATTCAGCATTGTCACTATACGGTTGATATCATTGGGGGGGTTGCATTTGCTTATTTATCATTCAAATGGGTAGCTTGGCTTTGGATGAAAATACAATTACCCTTACATAAAGAATTTTAAAAATGTTTTGTATCCTTGCAAATATTGAAATTTATTATAGTTATATAATTAAATTATTTTACATATTAACTCAACATATTCAAATCAATCCATGAAACAACAAGTTGAAATGGATCTTCTTAGACAAAAAATTGAGCATTTAGGTGCCCAGGTCGACTATTTAAAGGATAATGATATTTATCTTTTTTATAGGGAACTGGACTCTGCACAGGATGTCGAGATGACAGAGCATGGCCGGAAGATACTGATGTTCGGTTCCAATAGTTATTTGGGTTTGACCAACCATCCAAGGGTTAAAGCAGCTGCCATTAAGGCAATTGAAAAATACGGTACCGGAGTATCTGGCTCCCGTTTACTAAATGGAAACTTGGGAATTCACAGAGAGCTGGAGGAACGAATAGCGGCTTACACAGGAAAGGAAGATTCAGTGGTTTTTAGCACAGGTTTTCAAGCTAATCTAGGTGCAATTCCACCCCTTATTGATCGCAATGGTTGTCTGTTTATGGACAAATTAAGTCATGCATCAATTATTGAAAGTGCCACCCTATCTCTCGGTAAAAAATATAAATTCGAACATAATAATGTCGAATCTCTGGAAAAATTATTGGAACGTTCTCCAAGTCAAGCTATCAAACTCGTTGTGACTGAAGGTATTTTCAGTATGGATGGTGATATTTCAAATTTGCCAGAAATAGTGGAAGTGGCCGAAAAGCACAATGCAATGGTTATGGTGGATGATGCTCATGCTATTGGAGTTTTAGGAAAAAATGGTGCTGGTACTTCAGCTTATTTCAATCTTACCGATAGAGTACATCTTATAACAGGTACGTTTAGCAAATCGCTTGCCGCATTAGGAGGCTTTGTTGCTGCGGATAAAGACATAGTCAATCATATCAAGCACAGTTCACGCGCACTTATGTTCAGTGCAGGATTGCAGCCTTCATCAGTAGCTGCTGTAATGGAAGCAATTGATATTATTGAAGAGCAACCAGAATTGATAGAGCGTTTGTGGGAAAATACACATTACTCCATAAAGCTTTTTAAAGATATGGGTTTTGATGTCGGTAAAGCCGAGACTCCAATCATACCTTTATATATAAGGGATGATTACAAAACCTATATCATGACAAAGAGATTATATGAAGATGGTATATTTCTCAATCCTGTTGTATCACCGGCAACAAGTGCTGATTCTTCATTAATTCGCTTTTCAATCATGTCAAATCATTCAAAAGCACAAATGGATTTTGCGATAAACAAAATTTATGATCATGCTAAGGATTTGAAGATTATCTAAGCTCCTTTTTTTAAATGTTAGTTGTTCAACCCATTCACCAAAAAAAGGAAATTGCGGAATTTATCGATTTTGTCTATGATCTGTATGAAGGGGATCCCAACTTTGTTCCTGAATTATTTATTGCACAACGTGATCATTTAGATCCAAAGAAAAATCCTTTTTTCGATACAGCCAGAGCACAATTATTTCTAGCAAAGGATAATGGCAAAGTGGTAGGACGCATTGCAGCGGTTCGCGATGATAATATGATTGCTTTTACAAAAGAGCCAATCGGCGTTTTCGGTTTTTTTGATGTGGTCAATGATTATAAGGTAGCTGAAGCACTTTTGAACGCAGCAACAGATTGGATAAAAAAGGAAAATCTTAGTATACTCGAAGGTCCTTATAATTTTTCTATAAATCATACTTGCGGATTATTGATTGATGGATTTCAATTTCCACCAATGGTTATGATGACATATAACAAACCATATTATCAAACTTTTTTGGAAGGCTACGGCTTGCAAAAGAAAGTTGATCTTTTGGCGTATCATTTAGACTCAAAAATATTTCCAGAAAGACTTCAACAATCTGCTAAATTGTTAGAAAGTAGATTAGTGTCTAAAGGAATTACCGTTCGTAAAATTAGTTTGAAAAATTTTGTGAATGATGTAAAAAGCACAGTACATGTGTACAATCAGGCATGGAGCAAAAACTTTGGCTACACTCCAATGAGTGAAAAAGAATTTTTACATGCAGCAAAAGACATGAAAATGATCATGGACCCAGAATTGGTTTTACTTGCGGAAAAGGACGGACAAGTAATAGGATTTTCTCTGACTTTGCCAGATATCAATGAAGTCCAAATAAAAATAAAAAGAGGCAGATTATTACCCTTTGGTATTTTCAAATTATTGCTGAATAAAAGTAAAATAAAAAGAGTTCGTGTCATTGCACTAGGGGTTATGGAAGATTTCAGAAGACTGGGCCTTGATGCCTATTTTTATATTAGGGCATTTCAATATATTCGGCAACATCCTTTTCTGGATACAGGTGAAGCATCATGGATACTAGAGCACAATCCAGAAATGAATCAAGCCTTACTAAAAATGGGAGGATACGTTCAAAAAAGATACCGGCTTTATAGAAAATTAATTTCCTAAGTTTAAAATTTTAATTATATAATGGAAGCATTGGGTAAATTCAGAATTTCTCATTCCTATATTTATCTGTTAAGTGCTCCTGTTTTATTGAGCATTTATTATTACCATAATACTGAAGCACAGTTCCTGCAATTATTTCCCTCAATGGCCAGTGATGAGAATGCAGGATTATATATGCAATACTGGAAATTCATTATTTTTTTTATACTCACTGGATTACTTCCCTTTTGTTATCTTATATTTTTTGTAAAAAAACCACTCGCTGAATTTGGTTTGGGTTTTGGCAATTATAAATTGGGTTTAAAGATTATTGGTGTACTGACACCATTTGTTATACTACCTATGATATGGGTGGCGGCTCAAATGCCCGATATCCGTCAGGAATATCCTATGGCCAGGATATTGTTTTATAAAAGCGATTTGTTTTGGCAATACGAATTGGTGTATGTCTTATTATATTATATCGCCTGGGAGTTTTTCTTTCGTGGATTTTTACTATTTGGTTTGGCCAAAGAATTTGGAATAATCCATGCAATTCTCATACAAACTATTTCTTCTTGTTTGATTCATCTTGGAAAACCAGAAGGTGAAACGTTAGGATCAATTTTAACTGGAATTGTATTTGGTTATATTGCTATCAGAACAAAATCTATTTGGTATGTTTGGATATTGCATTTTACAATCGGAGTGTTGACTGACTATTTTGTACTAAAACAAATGGGAGTAAGATTCTGAATTAGAAGATAGAATATTTACTGTTTACTATTTAACGTTTATTAATTACCAGTAAAAGGATTGAAAAAGTATAATTAATGAAAATTTTAGTCACAGGAGCCAATGGATTCATAGGAAGCAGAACATGCTTACATCTTTTAAGTAAGCAACATGAGGTCATTGGATTGGTAAGAAAAGAATCAAATCTTAAACTATTAATTGGTATTGATATCCAACTTGCATATGGCGATATTTCATATCCTGCTAGTTTATATGGCTTGTTTAAAGGTATTGATGTTGTAGTACATACTGCAGGTGCCGTCATAGATTGGGGTCCATATTCTTTTTTTCAAAAACACAATGTTGGTGGTACACAAAATGTCGCAATGGAAGCTGCATCTTCAGGTGTAAAGCGTTTTGTGCAAATCAGTTCAGTAGCGGTACATGGTTTTGGTTTCAATAATGCGACTGAAACACAAGCAATGATTTCATCAGATGTGGCTTACAGTCAATCTAAAATAGAAACTGAAAACTGGTTAAATGATTTTGCCAAAGAATCTTCAATGGAAGTGGCAATAGTACGACCTGGAAATGTTTTTGGTCCTTGCGATGAAAAATTTATTACACCGTATTTGGATCTTATCAGAAGCGGACAATTTGTTTATGTCAACGGTGGAAAATCATTTACCTGTCCAACGTACATTGAAAATCTTGTTCATGGCATTGAATTGGCTAGTTTTCATCCAAATGCAATTGGAGAAACTTTTATCATTACTGATGGACTCGACATTACATGGAAAGAATTTACGGATTCACTTTACAACGAGTTGAAAATTAAACCAACCCAACGTTCAATTCCCTTTGCGGCGGTTTATTTTATTGCCTACCTGATGGAGTCGGTTTATAAATTATTGCAAATTAAAAAAGCTCCACTTTTAACGAGATACCGGATAAATAATGCCGGAAAGGATTATCATTTTTCAGTTGATAAGTCGAAACATCTTTTAGGATATAAACCTGTAGTTGATTTCAGAACTTCCATTAAGAGAACAGTTGAATGGTATTTGAATAAAACTTAGGAGAACCTCTAAAAAACCTACTTATACTTCGTTATGTATCCCGATAGCTATCGGGATTAATCACCTCATTTACGGCAGTAAAATCGGGGCTTAACTCCGAAAGCGTTCGGAGGCAAGCCTCGTCTAAGCGGATTTTAGAGATTCCCTGAAGATTGTAAACTAATACTTAAATTACAAACTGTCCATTTTTATAAATCAAATTTCCATCTGCAATAATCTCTCCACCATTTCTCATATCGGTATTGAGATCCCAGTGAATGGATGAATGATTTTTACCGCCAGTTTGTAGATAGGATTGACCGACTGCCATGTGAATTGTTCCACCTATTTTTTCATCGAATAAAATATTCTTAGTTGGCCTTTGAATATTTTGATTCGTTGCTATTGCGACTTCACCAAATCTGCGACTTCCCTC
>JAYVIT010000276.1:0-17141 GCA_043769965.1 Saprospiraceae bacterium | reverse complement strand
ACCATAAACATCAATAGTTCTTGTCATCTCTCCATTGGTATGATATACCGCGTAATCAATATGATCAGCATCACTGGTCGTCTTTCTCAAACAAAATTTTACGGAGAACAAACAGTCTGAACCGCTGGCGCTACTCTTACTTAGGAGAGTTAAACTATTTTCGACGGTATCTATACAGGCTTGCGAATGCAAGAAACCTGCGAAAACGATGGCTATAAAGTAGCTTAAGATTCGTCTTTTCATGGTATTTGAGTTTTTGGTTAGCTCGTGCTACCGTAAAGATACAGAATGGACAAACCACAATTATTTAAGGATTTGTATAATTCTTTTGGTAATGTGTTACCTACTTAAAATCTGCAAAGTGGACTTCTTCAAAAGAAACAGCAGGAATAAGGTTCATTCTTAAAAATACATTACACGTTACCCAAACATCCTGAGCGCAATAGGTTGCTATTCGTTTCAAGTCTCCCTCCTCATAATATACTTTGCCTACCTGGCTTCCATCCATATCTCCCTTTGATCCATCAAGTCCAAGACAGGCCGATAACAAATCCAGTGAAATATAATTTTTCATGTCGCCGAATTTCCACATCTCTAAAGTGTCCACCAGGAATTTTACCTCCCAGGGTTTTTTGTTCGACAAATTCAGGATGGAAGGTAGCTGGAGTCCATGGATACTAGCCCTTCTACAGATATACGGTACATCAAATTCCCGGATATTATGTCCGCAAATCGTATGTTTGTCCGGATTTTTGAAATGCTGGGATATCAAACTAAAAAACTCATTCAGAATTTCTTCTTCATCGTGACCCGATATGGTTTTAATCCTCAACTGTTCCTTGTTGAAAAAGCCAAGTCCAATACAAACGATTTTGCCGAATTCAGCATAGATCGCCGCCTTTTCCTGGTATAATTGATCCAGACTTTTATCGGGGTCCTTTTCTTGAAAGAAGCGGATTTTTCGCTCAAATAATGCTTTCCAGCGGTCTTCCAAAGCCGAAAAATCGGGATATTGGCTCACTGTTTCAATATCGATGAATAAGACATTGGTTAGTTCCATAATATTATTTTATAGTGATTCTTCGTTAAATTGCGTTTTCCGCCTTTAAAAATAAGGTTTTTGAGGATATCTTTTTAATTTTACAAAATAAATAAAATTTTTATGGCTACTTCCAATCAAAATGTCAAAGCACTGGTGATCATAGCTTTAATCGGTCTATTTGGCTTAAATGTCTATCAATTTTTTAATAATTCCAACCTCCAAAAGGATAATCTTTCCAAAGAAACTGAATTGGTCCAATTGGAAGACGCGAAGGCAAAACTCGATAAAGAGTATCAACAATCGGTTAGCGACTTGAATGATATGAAGACAAATAATGAGGAGTTGAACCGTGTAATTGATTCTCAAAAAGAAGAATTAAGAATTCAGAAGGAAAAAATAGGCGGCTTGTTAAAAGACAGTAAAAATCTGGCTATGGCAAGAAAGGAGATCGAATCAATGAAAACTAAAACACAAGATTATATAGCAGAAATCAATCGTTTAAAATCTGAGAATGCAGAATTGAGTACACAAAATACTTCACTTCAAACTGACAAGGCCAATCTTACTCAGGAAGTACAAACCAAATCCGCAGAAAACCAACAACTTTCTGAGGTTAAAGAAAATCTGAGTAAGGAAAAAGAAAGTTTATCAAAGGAAAAAGATATGCTCGGTAGAAAAGTAAACAGAGCTACTGCAATTCCAGTTACCAAAGTAGACGCAGAAGCATATCGCGAAAGAGATGGTAAAAGTCCAAAGAGCGTATCCAAAGCAGCTGAATCAGAATTTATTGAAGTATGTTTCAAAACAACTATAAATAAAAATACAGAGGCTGGCTCAGAAAAATTCTTTGTAAGAATCATTAGTCCAACCGGAGAAACTCAAGCCATCGAATCCGAAGGCTCTGGGGTAATACGCAATGATCAAACCGGAGAAACCATTAAATACTCCACCACTGCTATGACTCAATATAGCAATGATGAAAAGAAAGTTTGTGCCAAGTTTAAAAATCCTGGTGCTTTTACCGCAGGAGTTTACCAAATCGAAGTATTCAACAAAGGATATCTGGTTGGTACATCGACTTTGAAACTGAAATAACACCACAAGGTCGTCAGTCGTCAGTCGTCAGTCGTCAGTCGTCAGTTGTTAGTTGTTAGTTGTTAGTTGTTAGTTGTTAGTGTTTAAAACAAACAATTCCTACCCGAAGCAGGCGGGCGTAATTAATTTTTAATTCTTAATTTTTCATTCTTTCATTTCCTCAAGTGGATTGGTTTCAGTCTTTATTTAGCATTTTCGATTATCCGGTAACTTTGTTGGAATTTATTTCCGTAATAAGTGGCATCATCGCTGTTTATTTAGCTGCAAAAGAAAAAATACTTACCTGGTCAATTGGATTAATCAATATCATTACTGCCTTTTTCATTTATTACCACGTTCAGCTTTATTCAGATATGTTTCTACAATGCTATTTTTTTAGCATCAGTATTTACGGCTGGTATATCTGGGGTAAAGAAAAGAATGAGCATATTCCTCTAAAATGGTTGAGTACAAATCAAAGATTCTTATGGATCGCGATCATAATTTTAACAACCTTGATTTTTGGAACTCTGATTTCACATTTTCATGAAATATGGCCGAATGTATTTCCTCTACCAGCTGCATATCCTTATGCTGATACCTTGGTAGCCATAATGAGCATTGTTGCAAATACCTTTCTTGCAAAAAGGATAATTGAAAATTGGATAATATGGATATTGGTGGATATTATCTGCGTCTATCTATATTTTCAGAAGGGAATTCTTTTTATCTCTTTTGAATTTTTTATTTTTCTGGGAATTGCGGTATTTGGTTTGATAGAATGGGTGAGATTGAAAAAAAGTCAAAGCCCTTCCTTACAAATTAGTTAAGGCCTGTTTAAGATCTTCAATAATATATTCTGCATCTTCGAGACCAACATACATTCTGATTAAACGATGCATTTCGTCACTGGCATTGAATGATTCATTTTCTATTCCAGCTATTCTTGGAATAATCAAACTTTCGTGTCCTCCCCAACTCACGGCCATCAAAACGTGTTGTAGCGAATTGCAAAAGGATTCTATTTTTAATGGTGAATCTGTTTTTAGAACAAATGAAAACAGACCACAGGCGCCTTTCATTTGTTTTTTTGCCAATTCAAATTGAGGAAACGATGAATCTAAAGGAAAAATAATTTTTTCAATTTTTGGATGTGATTTTAAATATTCAAGTACTTTCAATGTGCTTATTGCAATCCGGTCCAATCGCGCAGGCAATGTCCTCAATCCTCTTATTAATAACCAGGCATTAAATGGTTGGATGCCGTTGCCGGCAGTTAGATATTCCAAATTAAATATTTTTTCTAAATGAACTTTCTTGCCTGTTAATACTCCAGCTACTGTATCACTATGTCCTGCAATATATTTCGTGGCAGACTGCAAAACCAAATCAATTCCAAGTTCAATAGGTTTTTGGTAATAAGGACTACAATAACTGTTGTCGACTACAGTAAGTATATTTTTTTTCTTAGCAATTTTCGAAATTGAGCCAAGATCCTGGATAGCGAAATCCCAACTATTTGGTGATTCGAGATAGATGATTTTGGTATTCGTTTGAATTGCATTAGATATATTATCAACAATTCTACCATCAACATAAGTCGTTTGCACTCCAAATCTTGGAAGTAAATGATCGAATAATTTTTGCGCCCAAGTGTACGGTCCTTTAACAGAAATAATATGATCACCCTGAGATACAAATGGAACCACAGAAGAAAAAATCGCAGATGCTCCACTATTAAAAACCAGGGCATCCTCCGCGCCGTCCAATGCGGCTAACTTCTTCCGGAGTATATCTACAGTTGGATTCAATCCCCTAGAATAAATATATCCTCCATATTCATCCTTAAATCGTTGGCGCATTTCGTCAACAGTATTGAATTTAAAATTACTGGTTTGAATAATAGGAGGAGCAATTGCATTAAAATACAATTCGCGATCTTCGCCTAGTTCGTTAAGGATAAAAGATAAATCCACTTTAAGAAGTTATGAGTTATGAATGATGAGTAATGAGCTAATGGTTAAATTGTTAAAGGGTTAAAAGGCTAAAAGGCTAATTTGAGCAATACAAATTAATTTTTAATTTTTAATTTCTTGATCAAATAGTATACTCCAATAAGCGCCAAAAATACAATTACTGCTGTATATCCAAAAACTGGATTTAGAATAAAGCTGGATATGCCGACAAATGCATAAGCAATTATAAATAAGACAGGCATAAATGGAAATACTTTCATCTTATAGATACCTTTATCATCCAGATCTTTAGTTGTCCTTCTCAGATAGAAAATAGTAGCCGCAGAAGTTGCCATTCCCAAAGAATCAAGAATCATTACGAAACCAAGTATTTTATCAAATGTCGATGCATAAAAAACAACAACAACGCAAATTAAAGTGAATACGGTTAGACTAGTTGTCAATACTTCTTTTTCTCCATTCTTCTTTGCAAAGGATTTTGGTAAAATACCATCGAGACTCATCGCATACATGACTCTTGGATTACTCAGGAGCATCACATCAACATATGCAAGTACAGCTAAAAAAAGCAGAAAAGCAAAGACGTTTTTCCCAATTGGACCAAATAATTTATCCGCAACTATAGCAGCTATGCCTTTTGCTGATTTTAATTCTTCAAAACCAATTACTTTATAATAACTATAATTCACCAATAGATAAAGGACAATTACAATCAGGATTCCGGTATAAATGCTTTTGGGAATAGTTTTCCTTGGGGTTTGTATTTCATCTCCAAAATTTATAGTCTGTTGATAGCCCCCATAAGTAAATGAAACGGCAATAAGCGTTGCCCCAAATGAGAAGAGTATTGTCTTCCAGTCAAAACTCATCAATTCAATTTGACTCGATGTTACTGTATGAATGCTTGGAAAAAACAATGCAGAAATGATGATGACAATAATTCCAATTTTAACAAACATTAAAACATTAAGTGTTTTCGAACTCATTCTCAATCCAAGCAAGTTGATGCCGTAGAACAAAAGTATCGCACTTATGGCCATCAATGATTTCACAAAATCAGTAGGTGGTGTAGCAAAAATCACTTCTGATAGATAATCACTTCCAATCAAAGCAACTCCTCCAAGTGATGCTGCATTTGATATGAGAATAATTCCATTGATAGAAAACGCAATCGAAGGATGATAAGCAACAGAAAATATTTTATAATATCCTCCAGTCACCGGAAATCTGGAACCGATTTCTGCATAAGTCAAAGCTCCGCACAAAGCAACCAATCCCCCAAATATCCAGGCTCCAAAAAAAATATACGGGTGAATAGCAGATCCAGCAGATACAGAAGCCGCTCGAAAGATACCCAGACCAATAACCAATCCGATTACGATCATGGTCAGAGAATAGGACCCCAATTTTTGACCTGGTTGATTTTGCATTTTGTGACAAAATAGTTCATTTTTGATTGATCGTCAAAAAGGATTGTTGCTTATAATCAAATCAACGATCAACTGCTTTGCAGTTAGAATATTGTTTTTTATTTACTCCCGATTTCATCGGGGGTTATTTTCATTAAATTCCTGCAGGATTTTATACTTACTTTTTAATTTAAAAAGTATTATTAATTCAATGCTTAAATATTTTTACAATATTCTATTGGCTTGCAATCCACCGGTATGGATGAAATAAATTTTACTATAACTATGCAATCCATTATCCTTCAAAAAAGCAATCATTAGGCGTGCTGTATAAACGGGATCTAATAATATTTCATAAGAATTATTAAAGTCATTTATAAATTCTAGTAACCCCCGATCTTTTTTTGCAAATGAATTAGGTCTGTCTGCTTGAATCAATAGTATTCTTTCATTATTAATCCAGGGATAATTTGCCATTTTCACAATTTGCTGAGTGGCAACTTTGCAAAATCTTGTATGATTCAAAATACCTTGTATACTTGTACCTGTTCCACTTGCACATACAATACAATTCTCTTCAACATCAAAGTCAAAAGGGAGTTCGTCAACCAATTCTTTCATCCCTTGTTCTCCTAATGTTCCTCCCCCACCTTCCGGAATCCAATAATAATTCCGATTTACTGTTGCATCTGCTTCTTGAATACAATAAATCGCGGCTTGTTGTCTTGTGATTGGCTGCAAATCAGCATTCCATTTCAAACAATCAACTAAAGTTGGCGAATTCAATTCCCCATTCCATCCATATACAAAAAGGGTACATGGTATATTCAATTCATTGCAAACAAAAGCCAATGCATGAAGATGATTTGAGAATGCACCACCCATACTTGAAATACCCTGAAGTTTACGTTGTACATAATTCTCTAAATGAAATTTCAGCTTCCTCCATTTATTACCACTGATAACAGGATGAATTTGATCATCCCTGATAAATGTAATTTCCCGATTACATTCTTTCAAAAATAGAGATTGTTGTAATGATGGAATTTTTAATTCTCTATTAAATGACTGATATTTTTCCGAATTTAGAAATTGGTCACTTATGAGTTTCATGCGATTAGACAATGTTAATTAGCGCTTCAATTTAAATTCGATGGGCATAGAAAAGTTTATGCTCACATTGCGGCCCTGATTTTTTGCTGGAATCCAATCCGGTATCAGTCGAACCACGCGCAATGCTTCTTCATCACAATAAGGATAAAGTGATTTAAGAATTTTTGGATTACGTAACCTTCCATATTTATCAATGACGAATCCTACAATTACTGTCCCTTCGATTTTATTCTGAAATGCAGATCCTGGATAGACGGATTTTGATGCAATAAATCGTTTTAACGAACCCTGACCACCTGGAAACTGTGGCATCACATCAACAAAATCAAATGGCAAATCTCCTTCTCCTTCTGTATTACTAATTCCTTGCAAAGTATCTGAAGTTTGTGAAGGATTGCTGTTTTCTTTTTGAATTGAATCAGTCAGGTTTGTATCTTTTGTCAGGTTCGGTTCAACATGCTTGTCGTTTACAATCTTTGGATTTTCTCCTTTTTTTACTTGCTTGTTCGCCTTAGTTTCAACTTTTATTTCTTTGACAACAGACTTAGATGACTTAGATTGAAGTTCGGGCTTATAAATTTCAGGGGGAATTTCGAGTGCAACTTCAGTCATGGTATAAACTATCGAATTATCTTCCCAATGAATGGACGGCGCAATCAGACAAATCAAAAAAAGTAAAATGGAAATCCCCAATCCGATGCTCATATTCCTGGCATACGTTTTTCGCAATCTATAAGCACCATACATCATATTCCGATGTTGGAAAAGAAGATCATCAATATTAGATATCCGGTATTTTAATTTGTTGAACAAAATCTTAAACAGTGAATTTTATAATTAACAATATTAACGCTCTGAACTGATATATAATGTAAGTCTCAATTAGAATACAATGCTATAGAGTTTAATCAAGTAATTCGGTTGCATTGAATTCAAACTAAATTACTAAAATAAAAACAAACCTACCAAATTGTTATGCTGGTCATTCGCACTATTAAACACTTTTTTCAAATAACCATTTAATTGGATGATTAATGTTGTAAGGCTGTAATACTTTTCTAATATTGAAGTTATTTACAATGTGCATTACAATCTGATTAAGGTCGTTGGTGACTAAAAACAAATCACGATCGATATGTGAAATGGTTTTATCGATTTCCATCTTATCTAAAAATTCCATAAGTTCTTTGTGATATTCTGTTCCATATATGATAACTGGAAAATGCGTAAGCTTGCCGGTTTGTATCAATGTCATGGATTCAAAAAATTCATCCATAGTACCAAATCCTCCAGGTAATACAATAAACGCATATGAATATTTAATGAGCAATGTTTTCCGGTTAAAAAAAAACTTCATTTTCACCCAATGATCGAGAAAATCATTATGTTTCTGTTCAAAAGGCAATTCAATATTGCAACCAACACTTTTACCACCAACTGATTTAGCACCTTTATTGGCAGCTTCCATGATGCCCGGACCTCCACCAGTCATAATGGTAAATCCAAGTTTGGCAATTTCGGCTCCTAATGACTCAGCGATTTTATAATATGGATGATCTGGTTGAAACCTTGCAGATCCGAATATTGTCACACAAGGACCTGTAAAATATAATTTCCGGATTCCTTTGAACAAATCCCAGACAACTTCCAAAACAAAACGCAGCTCAGCCAGCCTGCTCATTGGTCCATTGAGATATTCTATTCCATTCAATTTGCCTTTTTCATCCATATTTAATTGATTTTCCAGACCGCAAGAATAAAAAAATAATCATATATCTCCTTTTTTTAATAATTTGCAACCAACAGTAAACCAAAACAAGGCCTATGCAGTTGCATGAATCCCCTACTTTAGCCTTCCGGAACTCATCTTATATGGCTGAGACCCTTATTCCATCGGAAATCATCAAACTGGCGTCTGAAGTTCAACAAAAGATCCAATCCGGTGAAGAAGTATTCAACCTGACTATTGGAGATTTTAATCCGAAAATATTTCCTATACCTAAAGCACTTGAGGCCAACATTATAAGAGCTTATCAGGAAGGACATACAAATTATCCTGCAGCCAATGGGATGATCGAGCTTCGCCAAGCACTTTCCCATGAAATATTGAGCAGTTACAATTTAAATTACTCCGCTGATGAAGTACTTGTTTCCGGTGGCGCAAGGCCATTGATATATGCAATATACAAGACCTTGGTTGATCCAGGTGATGTTGTTCTTTTTCCTGTGCCTTCATGGAATAATAATCATTACTGTCATTTGAGCCAGGCAAAAGGGATTGCCATAGAGGTTACCGCGGAACAAAATTTTATGCCAACTGCAACAGATTTTCTTCCTCATATTCAAAAAGCAACTTTACTAGCATTGTGTTCTCCACAAAATCCTACTGGAACTGTTTTCAACAAAGAAGCTTTACTGGATATATGTGATTTGGTTTTGACTGAAAATCACAGACGCGAAGGAAACCGAAAACCGCTTTATATAATGTATGACCAAATCTACTCCGCCTTAACTTTTGCCGAAACAAAACATTATGACCCCGTTAGTTTAGTGCCTGAACTTAGAGATTACGTCGTATATGTCGATGGACTTTCAAAAATGTTTGCTGCTACTGGAATACGCGTAGGCTGGTCCTTTGGTCCGAAAACAATAATTGATAAAATGCGTGCTATACTCTCACATATTGGAGCATGGGCACCTAAAGCAGAACAAATGGCAACAGCATGGTATATCAAGGATAAAAAAGCAGTAAACGAATACATGGATTGGTTCAAACCAGAAATTTATAGCAGGCTAACTGGATTGTTCGATGGCATTATCAAATTAAAAAATCAAGATTATCCAATTGATGCGATCTATCCTAATGCAGCAATTTACCTGACTGTCAAATGTCCCTGGAAAAATAAAAAAACATCCGATGGAACAATTCTCAAAAATCAAATCATGGTTACAGAATTTATTTTAGATGAATGCAAAGTTGCTATGGTTCCATTTAAAGCTTTCGGTTCTTCAGAAGATTCGGAGTGGTACAGGATTTCTGTGGGCACTATGAAAAAAGCAGAAATTGAATTAATTGTTGCAGCACTTAAAAAAGGAATGGATCAATTGAGTTGAAAATAGGCTGTAGGCTGTAGGAAAAAAATAAAAGGGGGCAAAAGTGTTCTTTGGATTATGAAATAATGATGTATTATTTTATTAGCTAAGAAATCAAATACTTTTTACACTCTTGAATTTGGGATTCAAAAATTAGATCTTCCTTTCTTCTCCCTCTTACAGTCTATAGCCTATAGCCTTTTTTTATCCTTACTTCGATAGAAATTTTTAATATGAATATTGTTTTAGATTGAAAAGTAAAGTATGAATTCTAAATACCATGCAGTAATCATGGCAGGCGGTATTGGTAGCCGGTTCTGGCCATTAAGTCGAAATCAAAAACCAAAACAATTTTTGGATATTCTGGGCACTGGTCAAAGTCTTATTCAAATGACATATAGCCGTTTGGCTCAAATTATTTCAAAAGAAAATATTTGGGTGGTCAGTCATATCGATTACTCAAATTTAATAAATGAGCAACTACCTGAAATAAAATCATCTAACATTCTTTTAGAACCCTTGCGTAAAAATACAGCTCCATGCCTGATGTATGCTGCATTAGCTATTTACAATCGCGATCCCGATGCTTTTTTATTTATTGCTCCTTCGGATCACTTGATTGTAAATGAAACGCTCTTTAATTCTGATGTGCTCTCATCATTTTCTTTTATTGAAAATCAGTCTGACTATTTACTTACATTTGGGATACAGGCATCTCGCCCGGATACAGGTTATGGTTATATTGATTTCAATACAAATCAATCTTTGGCAGCAGAAATTTACCTGGTTAATCAATTCGTAGAAAAACCAGATCATAACACTGCTCTGACATACATTCAAAGTGGAAACTTTGTATGGAATTCCGGAATGTTTATGTGGTCTTGCAAAGCCTTTCTACGACAAATGCATTTACTAGCACCAGAGCTTTATAAATACTTTGAACACTTTTCAACAGAATCAAACATAGAATCCATTTACGAACAATGCGAATCCATTTCTATAGATTATGCATTGATGGAGAAAACGGATAAGGCTGTTGTAAAAACAGTTGATTTTGGTTGGAGTGATTTGGGAACCTGGGGATCATTATATCAGTTAAAATCACAAGATGCTTTCCAAAATAGTCTTAACGGATCAATGATACTCATCAATGAAACCTCAAATTGCCTGATAGAAAATTCAGGTAAACAATTGATTGTTATCCAGGGCCTTGAAGATTTCATTGTTGTAAATACTGAAGATGTATTACTGATTTGTCAAAAATCATCGGAACAAAAAATCAAGGAGCTGGTCAAAAAGGTCGAAGCACTGAGTGCTAAAAAACACATTTGAATAAGAGCTGTTGCAAAAAGCACAACAGCTCTTCTACAATATATTATTCCGAAATTACAAACTTGGAGATGGATGAATGAAACCCATCATTCAGTCTGATATAATATGTTCCAATACTCAAATCTGCTAAAGAAATTCTAAATTCACTTTCCCTACTTGTAAAACCGGAAAGTTTTTTCCCCGACAAATTAAAGACTTCAATTTGAACTGGTGCAACTGCAGTCGCATTAGTAATTACATAAATATGATCTTTTGCAGGATTTGGATACATGTATGGTAAAGTGCCATCAATATGATCCGCTCTGTCTTGAAAATTAACTCCAAATGGATCTTCTGTAAAAATGAATCGCTTTGTTTTGGTATGCTCTGGACATAAAACTGTTGAAAATACCTGGATGTATTGAGTTCTGGTAATCGTATTGCTTCCATTTGTATTTTTAACTGTCAACTTCACAGCATACTTTCCGATTTTATCATAAATCACCATTGGATTTTTCTCTTTAGAAGTTGCAGGATTACCACTTTCAAACTGCCAATCCCATTCAATCACATCCACACTTGATTTATCCTGAAACTGAACTTTAAATGGTATACAACCTTTAGCAGAAGGTACTGTGAAATTTACTTTAGGAACAAGATAGATTGCAATGAGTTTCATGACTGTATCACCACCACATTCGTTTTGAGAGATGAGTCGAACTTTAAATTCTCCTTCCACTCCATAATCATGTACCGGATTTTTTTCGAAGCTTACTTTCTTATCACCAAAATCCCACAAATGATTATTCGCTGCAGTTGATGTATTTGTAAAAGTAGATTTAAACCCTGTAATACTATTTGAAAAACTACCTGCTGGTTTGCTTCTTGCTTCGATATAATCCGCTTTGCCAATTGAATCAGAATAGAAAACATTCGAAGCTACCATACTCACATTGTATTTTCCTGCTGTATTGTAAATTACTACTGGATTTGGATCTGTACTTGTGGATGGATTTCCTCCCGGAAAATACCACTTGTATGCATTAGCTGCAACCGAAGTATTCTGAAATTGAACCTGATAAGGTGTACAACCTTTTAAATTGGTTGTTTGAAAACCCGCTATCGGTTTTGTTCCAATAACCAATGTTGTCTCAGCAGTATCTTTTCCACATCCATTGCTTACTATATATAAAACTTTATAAGTACCTTCAGTATAATCATGTGTAGGGTTGGCTTCTGTGCTAGTAGTATTATCTCCAAAAATCCAGAAATGATTTTTGGCATATCTCGATTGATTCGTAAAATCTACTTTTCCAATATTAGTAGAAGTTGTAAATCCTGCAACCGGAATACTATCAATAGTAAGGTAAAAAGTCTTGGTCAGTGATGAATGAAATTTGGTAGCATATACAGTCAACTTCACATCATAAGTACCCGGTAAATCATATCGAACAACTGGATTTTTTGCTATAGATACTGAAGGAACTCCTCCAATAAATTCCCATTGCCAGTTTTTCACATTATTTGAAGATTGATCAAAGAACTTAATTATCTGTGGAGCACAACCAAAGATTAAATCAGAATCAAAATCCGCACGAGGAACACTCTCCACAACAATTTTCTTTTTGATCGAATCAATTCCGCAATCATTAGTTACAATTAAAGTAACTTCATAAGTAGTATCTCTTGGATATTCATGTGCAGGAAATTGCTCATCACTTTCTTCACCATCTCCAAATTTCCAATGCCATTCTGTTGCACGCTGGGACTGATCAATGAAATAGATTTGACGATCCTGTAAACCATATGTAAAATCGGCATCAGGGACATCATTGATTTCAATAAAATCTGATTTAGTAAGAACTGTTTTACACCATTTGTTTGAGGATTCAAGTGTTACTGAATATTTACCAGCTACTTTATAAATAACTGTAGGATTTTGCAAAATGGATGAATCGGGCATACCGCCTGGAAAACGCCATTTCCATTTTGTTGTATTCATCGATGCGTCTTTAAATTTAACAGTAACCGGTTGACAACCATAAGTAATATCTGCACTGAATTCAGGAACAGGCACACCTGTATTTGCACAGAAGGCCAAGCAAGGTCCTGCCAAATTTTGGAAATAAACATAACTAAATATATCTCGAATTGACTGATTACTCCATGCTGTAGCCTGTGTTTGTATTCCATTCATAATTGTTGGGGAAAGGCCTGGATCATGACCGGAATTAAAATTGTGTCCTAAAGCATGAGCTTGCAATGTCAGATAAAATGGACTGCTCAATACATTAGCCATGAATGAAGACACTACATTATATTTATTCGAAGCACATACTCCAGGTTGATCAGCCAATTCAACGGTTCCAGAAGTAAATTTTGCTGTCCATAATGATGCAACATCATATTCAGAACCTGCAAAGAGTGTTGCTGCATTTCCTTGAAACGTGTTGAATACGGAATTGATGTCTCTCAATAAATCAAAAGGATCTGTTGCCTTATCATCTGAAATCCATTCACCGGTTAGTTGAAAAGAAAATTCATACTCCAACCATTCATCATCAAACACAGTTTGAACAGCAGCAAGATTGGAAACAATAAATGCACTTACATTGCCCACTCCACCATATTTATTAAACATTGAAAAATCAGCACCAATAGCAATTTGAACTTCGATACAAATTCTGCATGGATCATAGCTCCTTAATTCAGTCCTTTGCACAATTTGTTTGTTCACATCTTTTAATCCTTTATTAAGATCTGTAACGCCACAAGAAACTTCAGTATTAGGGATAAGATCTTGTTCTTTATATAATACAAATTTTTGAAGCTTATTATCGGATTGTTTCTGATTTTCAAACGTCCCGTATTGTTCAAGAAAATATTTATTGTTGCGATCATCAATCATCAACTTCAAAAATCCATTTGCAATTGTCATAGCAACTACTGAATTATTTTTTCCATTGACAATTCCTTTAAAAGTTCGCAAATCTGTTCTGTCTGTTAGTCTTTTAATACTATTTAATCCGCCAGTGTTGCGGACTTGATTTTTGGACAACATACTGAATTCATACAATTCCAATTGAAAGGTCTGATCAGGTGTCCTCAGATTTAATCTGTAAACATTCCCTCTAGTATTATCAAGAATGGATTGAATACTTTTAACATCAAGCTGCAGTAGCTTGAATTCCTTTAAGTGAGCAGTGTTCTTATCAGATTGAGGTGCTTCAAAAGGAGTGAGTAATACGGTTTGAGATACGGCCAGGTTAAAACTGGCAAGTAAAATAAGTGCAACTATTTTCATGTTAAATCAATTTATTGTTTTTGAAAATCATTCAAAATTAGTCAAACCTTTAAAGATTAACCTTCTGTTCCCAAGGAAGATCTAAAAACGATTTCACGATTTTTTATCATTATTTATAAAATCAAATTATGGTATTAATAGATTAATGAATAATTTACAAAGATTAGGAGCATTCATTATTGCTATTCATCTAAAAGGAGAGCGCTTCACATTTACTTCAATCTAATCAAAAAGGGTGTTGAATTAAAATTAGTCAACACCCTTTCTATTAAGATTGAATTTTTATTATTCTGAAATTACAAACTTACAGATTGAACTGTTGACACCACCCTTGATTTTTACATAATACGTGCCACCTCTCAATTGTTTAGTTTGCATTTGATATAATGATTCTGTTGTTGTATGTTTTGCTAATTTTCTACCTGATAAATCATATACTTCAATCAAAACGAATTCACCTGATTCATTTCCAGTATAAATGTAAATATGGTCTTCCGCAGGATTTGGATATACAAATGGTAATTCTGCATCAAAGTGATCTGCCCTGTTTTGGATAGTTACACCAAAAGGATCTTCAGATAACATAAATCGTTTTGTTTTTGTCTGTTCAGGACATAGTACAGGAGATAAAACCTGTATGAATTGCGTTCTAGTCAATTGATTCGATCCATTGGTATTTTTAACACTAAGTTTTACAGAGTATCTTCCTTTTTTAGTAAAGACTACCACTGGATTTTTTTGAGTCGATGTATTTGGAGTTCCATTTTCAAAAAGCCAATCCCAATCGGTAACATCGATGGAAGATTTGTCAAAGAACTTCACAGTTAATGGTGCGCATCCTCTTATTGTATCAACAGCAAAATTTACTTTTGGCACAAGATAGATAGCAATGTGTTTGTCAAATGTATCCAGTCCGCATTCATTCTGTACGATCAAACGAACATCGAACTCTCCTTCTACTCCATAATCATAAGTTGGATTTTCTTCAAAACTAAAATGGCTGTCACCGAAATCCCAGAAATAATTGGTCGCTCCTATGGCCTGATGTGAGAAGAATGATTTAAATCCGCTAATTGAATTTGTAAAACTTGCGCTTGGTTCAGTCTTCACTTCAATAAATTTCGACAAACCTATGGAATCATTGAAGAAATTATTATATGCATATAGACTCACATCGAATTTACCAACATTATTATAAGTAATTAAAGGATCCTTATCCGTACTGGTAGAAGGATTACCCCCAGGAAAATACCATCTAAATGCTGTTGCAGCAACTGTTGAAGTATTTGTAAACTGAACTTGAAATGGCAAACATCCCTGATGATCATTAACTTGAAATCCAGCAATCGGTTTTGCTCCTACTGTAATAATAGTTTTAGCAGTATCGCTGCCACAATCATTATTTACGATATACAACACTTCGTACCTTCCTTCGAGGTAAGTATGACTAGGACTTGTGTCGCTGCTGAATGTATTGTCACCAAAAATCCAATAATGCGTTTTGGAAAACCGGCTGCTATTCTGAAAGTCAACAGTGTTTCCACTAATTTGATAATCAAATTCTGCATCTGGCAAACTATCAATGGTGATATAGAGTTTTTTATTTAAATTATGACTACTGCTGGCACTCAGTACAGTTAATTTGACATCGTAAGTACCTGGGTTATCATACCGGATTAATGGATTCTGTGCAAATGAAAAATTAGGATTACCTCCGGGAAAATCCCAAATCCACTTAGTTACGTTATTCGTTGATTTATCAATAAACTTGATAATTTTAGGCGCACATCCAAAGATGGTGTCTGCTTCAAAATCTGCAATCGGTTTACTTACTACTTTAACTTTTTTCTTTATGGTTCTGACACCACAATCATTACTAACAATCAAAGTAACTTCATAAGTAGTATCTTTTCCATAAATGTGAATAGGATCTATTTCCTCCGTTTCCTCACCATCTCCAAATTTCCATATATATTCAAATCCTCTTTTCGATTTATTTGTAAAAAACACTTCCCTGCCTTCGTTTACACCAAAACTAAAATCAGGAAAGGGCACATCATTTATTTCGATATAATCTCCTTGTGTAATAGCTACAGCGCAACGAAAATTGGCGGCTTCAAGAGTGACTTCATATTTTCCAGGTGTACTATACACAATCACCGGATTTTGTACTGTTGAAGTCGCAGGAGTTCCGCCTGGAAAAGCCCATTTCCAACTTTCCGTATTTAAAGATTGATCAAAGAAACGCACAGTTACGGGTTGGCAACCATAAGTAATATCTGAAATGAATGCAGGTATTGGAGCTGCAGAACCTGGACAAATTTTCAAACAACCGTTTTCTATTAATTTATTGTAGGTGACCCAACTGTCCAGAAATCGAATTGAAAGTGCCGACCATTGTGTGCTTCCACTAATTGTTGGCGCCATAATAGTTGGAGAAATACTTGCATCGTGGATCATACTCCAATTGTGGCCCAACTCATGTGCCTGCAAGGTTAAATAAGTACCCTGTCTTCCACCTGCACCTATATAATCGCTACAAATATTATAACCTATAGGGTTACAAACTGCATCCAGGTAAGCTACCCCGATAATACCACTTCTCCATTTAGCGGACCAGCATGTTGCGACCACGAATTCAGAACCAGAAAACATTGATAGTCCATTTGCCGAAAAAGTAGACAACTGTACAATAATATCGGTAATTCCATCAAAGGGATCCATTCTTGGATCCTCAGCAATATATGTACCAGTGACATCATATTGATACTCATTGGCAAATTCATCATCAAATACAGTCTGAACATCTGCCATTATAG
>JAYVIT010000275.1:0-2321 GCA_043769965.1 Saprospiraceae bacterium | reverse complement strand
AGGTCCTGATTGAATATCACTTTACCTCCTTCTATTACGACTATTCTGTCAAGTAAATTGGCAACATCCTTTACCTGATGAGTAGAAATCAAAATGCATTGATCCTCTGAAAGCGATGAAGAAACCACTTTGCGAAAAACAGTTTTAGAAGGTATATCCAAACCATTTGTCGGTTCATCGAGTATCAATAATCTGCAATTCGTTGCTAATGCAAATGCGATTAAGAATTTTTTCTTTTGTCCAAATGAAAGTTCTTTGATTTTTTTGTTTCTTGGCAATTCGAAATCTAATAGTATATCCTGAAACTTCTGCTCATCCCATCTTGGATAGAAAGAAGCATTCAATGAAACATAGGTTTGCATTTTGACGTCTGGAAAAATATATTCTTCCTGAACATAAAATAGATTAGCCAACATATCGACATTTCGTTCTAGACTAAGATGTCCATTTACACTAGCTGTTCCTTTTTGCGGAAATAATAGTCCAGCCACTAATCGCAAGAAAGTTGTTTTGCCTGCACCATTCTTTCCCAGAATTCCACAAATAGTTCCAGCTTGTAACTCCAGATTTAAGTCATTAAACAAAGGAGCTTGTTTTTTCTGGTAACCAAAACTCAGTTCATTTACTTGTATCATATCCTATTGTTTTAGTGTATTAGTTTATTAGTACACCACAAATGTATTATGATATCTCCGTAAAACCAAATATTTTAAAATAAAAATTTTACATTTTTTATTTTATAATACATATAATGCTTATTATAAATGATTTAATGTAAAATTAAAGAAGAAAAAATATTAATTTGGAAGGATGTCTATCCGGTTTTTCAACCAAAATATACATTTGGTTCTATAAAATTCTTCTTAGGCCAACACCTTTTGCCAATACTAAAGGTGTATTACTAATCTTATATTGGACTTGCAGTGGGCTAAAGGAGTTATTTCAATTTAGCCTTTAGATATTGGGCTGTGTAGGATTCCTTGACTTTCAAAAGTCCTTCAGGTGTTCCTTCATACAATAGTCTGCCACCATGTTTGCCACCTCCTGGACCTAAGTCTATGATCCAGTCCGCAGTTTTCAATACATCCATATTGTGTTCAATAACCAAAACCGTATGACCTTTTTCAACCAAGCTATGCAGAGCAAACAGCAATTTTTTAATATCATCAAAGTGCAAACCAGTTGTTGGTTCATCGAAAATGAAAAATATATGATCTGAGTTTCCCTGCAATCCCAGATAATACGCTAATTTTAGACGCTGCGCTTCTCCTCCTGATAATGTTGAAGAAGATTGGCCAAGTTTGAGATATCCAAGACCTACATCAAACAAAGGTTTTAATTTTTTTACAATTTCCTTTTTGTCTGCATAAAAATGTAATGCTTCCTCAACACTTAATTCAAGTACTTCAAAAACATTTTTATCCTTATACTTGACTTCCAGAATTTCATTGGTAAAACGTTTTCCATTGCAGTCCTCACAAACTAAGGTAACATCAGCAAGAAATTGCATTTCAACTATAATCTCACCATCTCCTTTACAGTTTTCGCATCGACCACCTTCTACATTAAACGAAAAATGTTTGGGTTGATATCCACGCAATTTCGCTAATGGTTGTTGTTTAAAAATATCGCGAATCTCATCGTAAGCCTTAATATATGTAGCCGGATTGCTTCTTGAAGATCTTCCTATTCCTTGTTGATTTACGAGTTCTACCTGTTGTATTCGTTTAATGGCTCCGCTGATTTTCGCAAGATTTCTGTCATCATGTAAATCATCATTCAATTTGGATTGCAATAATGGATACAATACGTGTTTTATCAATGTTGTTTTTCCAGATCCGGAAACACCAGAAACGCAAATCATTGATTGCAATGGAAAATGAACTGTGAGATCTTGTATGTTATGCATATTGACATCCTGCAACACGATCTGATCAACATTCTTTTTCCTATGCAGTGGAATAGGGATAACATTTACGCCTGTTAAATATGAAGCCGTTAAATTTTGATTGGATTGCTTTAAAAAATCCTGATAGCTTCCCGAAAAAACAATTTTACCACCATGTACTCCTGCACCGGGACCTATATCTAATATTTCGTCAGCCATCTTTATAACCTCCTCTTCGTGCTCTATGACCAAAACAGTATTCCCCAAATCTCTTAAATGACATAATGCTTCTACCAACTTTGAAGTGTCTTTGGGATGAAGACCAATGCTTGGCTCGTCTAAAATATACATTGATGCCGTTAAATTTGAACCGAGTGTCCTTGTCAAATGGATTCGCTGAGATTCTCCGCCACTTAAGGTACTTGATAACCGG
>JAYVIT010000274.1:0-3213 GCA_043769965.1 Saprospiraceae bacterium | reverse complement strand
AAGTGCTTGAATTAAGTAATCCGCTTGATGATAATGTATATAAATTTCATCACCGGTGCTTCCTTTTTGAAAGCCAGATTTACGATAATCATCCTCCATGGTGCTCAAATAGAGGATTCCATTGGTTTTGAGTAAACGGGAGGCATTGTGGATTAATAATACAGATTCATCTTTCGATAGATAGGGTAGGCAAAATCCTCCAATTATGCCATCAAATACTTTATTGAGTTTTCCAATATCACGACAATCCATCAATTGAAATTCAGCAATAGGATTATTTATTTTAGCAAGTTCGAGCATATTGGGCGCCATGTCGATTCCTAGAATTTTAAAATCTAAACGTTTGTTTAATAAGTATTTAGTGAGATTGCCAGGTCCACAAGCTAATTCAAGAATGTCAGCATTTTCATTAATTATATTCTTGCTAAATAAATCCAAAGTATCAGAATACAAATCTACATTCATAAATTTGTGCTGATATTGATTAGCGCATTTATTAAATATTTCTACAGCAATTTTAGTTTTATCCATAAGTTTTTATAACCATTACTGAATATGAAATATTCATTGTGAAATTTGTTTCTCATTTACCTGCTTAAAAATGATCTGATCAAGTCAAACGTTTTAGTTGGTTCCTCTACAAACGTATTATGTCCGCTTTTTTCAAAGAGTTCAAATTGCGCTTGTGGACAATATTCTTTATATTTCACCATCATCCATGGTACGGCTACGCGATCATATCTGCCTGCAATTATCAATACAGGCATTTTTAGATTTTTTAATTTCTTTCTAAAATCAAATCGTCCAATATCGCTTCCAACAACAAAATCACCATCCTTGCCAACCATTTGATAATACAATTTTGTATTGAATCGATTTGGATATGGATTGCGTCCGCGACTAGTGAAATTGTTTGGATTGTAAGCATATAAAAAAGCATAAGGTATGCGACCATATATTTCCTGATGAATGGAATCACTGGATATAAAACCTTGTTTGCGAAGGACCATTAGAGTATCCCATGCTTCAGGATAATTGGTTTAGAATTCTCTGTTGGAGTTGTCATCGTTTTCCTGCCACATATCATTGCTGTGAAATGGCGCAGAAAGAATTAAATGACTTACTTGTTGTGGAAATTGAAGTGCATATCCTTGTGCAACGACAGTTCCATAAGAATGTCCAAGCACATTTATTTTATCAAAACCCATTTGTTTTCGCAGGTCTTCAAGATCATATATATCGCGTTGTAAACCATATTCTTTTATGTTTACTGCTGTATCCGATTTACCTCTACCGAATGCATCAAAATACATAAGCGTGCAGGTGTTGTATAAAGAATCAAAACCCCGCATACCAATATGAGCACTACCGGGACCCCCTGGAATAATAAATAGAGGATCGCCACTACCAAAACGCACTGTCCATATTTTAGCATCATTAATTGTATAATACTTTCCATCTGTTCTACTAACCGGAAAGGATTGTGCAAAAGAACAATATACTGCAAATAAAAAAATAAGTGAGGATACATATTTTATCATATTATTTATATTTTGTTGATGAATTATAAATGGATTCTTAAGGTTAAAGAGATTTAGAGTAATGAGTTTCCTGATTTAAGGTGTAAAACAATAATTTGAAATTTATTCATTCTTGATGATTTTGCATTTTTCTATCAGTCAGCAAGAGTATTTTTTAATCATTGCAATCTGCCCCAAATGGTAGTGTGTATGTTCAATGATGCCGTGAATATTTCTATAGTAATTTCCATATTTTTCGTATTCAAATTTTTCGCGAAGCATGCTCTCTGGAAGTTTCTCAATTAAGCTTGCAAACTTTTCTGCATCAGTCAAGGCCTTTTCAATTAAATTTTTCCAATCATCCTGAGAATGGATTGGAGGATGATCAAAGCTAAATTTATCATGGGCGTTTATAGGTTCTTCTTGCAAAACTCTAATGGCGGCACTGACAAAATAATTGATATGGTAAAGGAGAGTAGCGATCGTATTCAACGAATAAATTTGTGTTGTAGCCTGTTACCAGTTTATATCAGCCAATTGATCTTTAAGGTTTGAGCAGGTCCAGTTTCCTCCAAAATGAACTTCTCTAAAGTGTTTTGCAATTTGTTTTGTCAAACTCATATTTTTTAAACTTTGGTTAGAATTGAAGTAAAATTTAATAAGCCTTAGGAAAAATCAATTTTGAATATAATTTTTGTTATTCACACTTTAAATGTAGAGGTAAAATAAATTGAACATCCATGGCCTTACCATTCAGAATTCCTGGTAACCATTTATCCGGAAGATCTTTTACTGCTTTCAAAATTTCTTCATTGCAACTATTATCATTTACTTCAAGTCCATGAAAGACTTTATGATTTGTGGTTTTACCGATTTTATCAATATTAAATGAAATGTACATTTTACCAACACAAAAATCTTGTGTCACCTTCTTTTTAGATTTTAAATTTTTAAGAAGTGTATCAAACATTAACGCATCACCACCAATATAAACTGGCGGACGATCTAATAGTACTTCAGAGCTGCCAGAGCCTACTAATCTGTACTTTTTATTTTTATCGTTTTCTGCATTGTAATATACAAGTTCATTTTTAGTAAAATCATACTTTTGCTGTAATTCACCATAATAATCAAAGAATTCCCAAATACTATCTTTAACCCCATTTTTATAGTTACCTTTTATTTGCATAATATAATGGGTTCCCATCCATTTTTTATAATTGCCATGTTTGATTTGTTTGATTTAAGAACAAAGTAAAGTTCCTGATTCTCGGTATTGACAATTTTTTCAGTTTCTTGTCCAAATATACAAATTGGAATAATAATTAAAATGCATAGAAGTCGGTTGACCATTTACTTTTATTTTGGAGGTTAAATGTGTTCCAACGAGTTTTGTATTCAACGAGCCCTAATCATGTTGGAGTATCAAGTGTCAGGAGAACTCCACTAAGCCTGTATATATATTAGATCCTAAGCGAACCGCGGAATCCTCTGACAGCATAATAAGATTGAGCGCCATTGTGACTCACGAAGACATGTCCGTAGCGAAACTCAGCAAAAAGGGCACCTCCAAGTTTTCTGATATCAGCAGGTGTTTTTAACCAACTCGATGTTTTCGTATCGAAATGTCCAAATTTTTGCAGATCCCGATATTGTTCTTCTGTTAGAAGTTCTATGCCAATGCCAGCAGCCA
>JAYVIT010000273.1:0-6438 GCA_043769965.1 Saprospiraceae bacterium | reverse complement strand
AGAGATGATCGCAGATACCATCAAACCAAATCTTGCAATCATCACAGACGTCACACATGACACGCATACGCCCATGTTGAAAACCAAAGAACAGGGTTCTATAAAATGTGGAATGGGTCCGGTAATTTGTTATGCTCCGCCGGTTCACAACATCTTGCAAAATCTAGTGGTCAATACTGCTGAAAAAAATAAAATTCCAATACAACGCAATGCTTCTTCTCGCACAACGGGAACAGATACCGATGCATTTTCATATTCCAATGGTGGTGTTCCATCTGTTTTGATTTCATTACCATTGCGATATATGCATACTACAGTTGAGTCCGCGCATATTGATGATATCGAAGCGGTCATTAAATTAATCTATGAGGTATTGTTGGATATTGATCCGAAGAAGAGTTATAAATATTTTTGACAAGAATATTGAAAATTGATTACTTTATTGCCTATAGAAAAAGTTACCAGCTATTCTATGGCGACGGCGCAACCGCTAACATAACAGACAGAAATCAACAATATGACAACTAAACACGGCAGTAAAATTTGTTTCGTAATTTCTCCAATTGGAGAGGACGACTCAGAAACGAGAAAACGTTCTGACCAAGTTTTAAAGCATATAATAACTGGTGCAGTTGAACAATTAGGTTACGAAGTTATTCGCGCAGACAAAATTTCTGAACCTGGAATTATTACGCACCAAATTCTACAACACATTGTTGACGCACCACTTGTAGTTGCTGACCTAACTGAACGTAATCCAAACGTATTTTACGAGTTGGCATTAAGACACGCAATTCGCAAACCGCTTGTTCAGTTGATTAAGAAAGGTGAGTTAATTCCCTTTGACGTAGCAGCCACAAGAATTATTCAATTCGACTTGCACAACCTTGATTGATAGTGTTGAAGCAGCAAAAGTTGAAATTGTTGCACAGGTAAAATCTCTTGAAGCAGGCTAGAATGACACAGACAATCCCATTTCTGTTTCTCTTGATTTGAAGATGTTAAAAGAAAGTGGGAATCCAGAAGAACATTCACTTGCTGACATTGTAGAGGCAATTTCGGATTTACGGCTTGCTGTTACCTCAGCTGACAAAGGCTTTCCAACTTCCAAAATTTATAAAGAATTTTCAATGATGATGGAGGAGTTATCATCGAAAATAAGTAGGATTGATCCTGAATCTAAAAGAGGACGACGAAAATTCCATCCAATGATGTTTGAGGAAATTATGCATATGGGGATGGAAAAAGAAGACCCAAATCTTGGTTTTCTAATGATGATTAGTTTTATAAAAGATGATTTTCCCTGGATTTATGAAATAGGAATTGAAACATACAGAGGACTAAAATCTACAAAATCAAAAGCTGAAAAGAGAAAACTCATTGAAGGATTTGAAAGAGCACTTGAAATGACTGGACATCCAATTATGAGAGAATTTTATGGCAAATCGGATGAAATCTATATGTTTAGTAAAGACATTCGCCATTTTATGCATCGCTTCCTTGACAGATATATTGGAGACGATAAAATTGAAGAGTAAACTTGAAACGACATTACTTTGACGGAAGGAAATTTATCTATTTCTTTCAATTATAATCTTTTCAGAATGCTGAAATTTTGCTCCCAAAACCTTTAAGAGATATTCTCCATTCGGAATCTCTGATGGTATCTCTATAATATATTGCGCACCTGCTTCCGGCTTAAATTTGGTTTTCTTTATTTCCTTACCTTGCAAATCAGAAATGATCAAATAACTATCTTCAGTCATAGTGACTCTACTCAGCATTAAAATTTTATCTGAAGAAACAGGATTAGGATAAACCAAAAATGCTTTCTCTTTATTAATTTCTATATCTTCATTACTTATGGGTTCATTACATCCTGGTATTAAACAGCCATCAGCATCTATGTGCAATATCCAGGGCTTAACTCTTCCGTCTGTGTGGTCCCCAAAATCTCCAACCAAAATATAGCTGTTAAATGGTGTTGCAATGATAGGATTCAATTCTGCATACCAAGCTATTTTATTATCAAAATCTAATGGAACATATTTCCTCATCCACAAACTATCGCCTAAAGGGGATACCTTAAAAACCAAACTGTATGCCGAATTACGGAAATCCTTATTAATGACATAGGCAACGCCTAAATTTCCCGATTGATCTGAACATTTTATAGATGAACAAGCTGTATATAATGGTCTCCCTTCATGTGGTCCATCGTAAAATTTTGTATGCCATAATAAGGTATCAAATTCGGCACTATACTTTAAGAAATATGGAATCATATACCAATCGCCATTTGGCAAATCAATAAATTCATTAAGAAGTAAAGTCCAGCTATTATCCTCGTTTCTTGCAATACATGTCAGGTTATCCGCTGAATAAAATCCCCAATCGTTTATACTTGGTCCAACAATATATTTATAATCAAGAATTCTTCTATTGATATCTAGTTTAGAATAAAAAATATTAATAACGAAATCACCATTAGGTTTATAGAAGTGTGCATCACCTATTATTTCAAATATGCTATCCGAATTCAATTGCAGGTAAATAGGTGCATTAGTATATTTAATATTTGGTATAGTATCGCTTCGAATAAAATTAAACAATGTATCTATTTCAACAATATTTATTTTACTTTGATTATAATATGATCCTAGAAAAAGCCGATCCTTACCATTAAAGTAAGAACCCGTAATAACAGCATTAGCATTAATATCTCCAGGAAATTCAATTTCTTTACTTCTCAGTACGTCTCCACTTTTTATATTAATTTCGAAGATAGCTTTATCTAAATAGCTGTTATTATGTAAATTGATATAGGTACGGTAATAATAAACTGAGTCGTTCTTCTTTATTAATGGGTGCCTTTCCATAATCATTGGGGAAGGAAAAGAAGTCATCAAATTCTTTTGAAATAACATTTTGCCAGAATAATCAAAGCGGGCTAAGATTGGCTGTATATAATACCGCGATGAATCTCCATTTATATATGCCGGAAATTCTCCAAGAATGGAAAATCCATTTGAATCAGCTGCTGCTGACATTATTCTTGCTTGATCTTTATCTCCACCTCTAATCGGTGGTATAAGATTAAAATAAGATTGCGCATAAGAATTTAAGCATGATAACGCGATCAAAATGATTAGAAAAAATTTACTAATCAGGTAAAGTGCCCGTAACTGATAAAATAGCATAACCTTAATCTGATTATTGTATTATCAATTTGAATACTTTAATTTTACTCTTATCAAATGTGGATAACTTTACGATGTAAATTGAAGGATCCAATTCATCCCTTAAGCATAAATTTTGATTGATACTTAAGTTGGTTTTTAATTTTTCGCGACCTTGCAAATCATAAATAATTAAATCAACCGGTTCATTTGAGGAAGTTGTAGTCGAAACAAATCTAAAGCAATCATTTGTAGGATTCGGAATTAACAAAAATGAATTTTCATCACTTTTCCTATTGTTTTTCTTGTTTGTTTTAGCTGCCCGTGGAGCGTTTTCAAGGGGAGCATCTATACGTATGTTGTAATAAGTATTCAACCATGCTCTGAGCTCGTTTGTATAATCCCCGTAAGATTCATTTGCAATATCTACCAATGGAAGTAATTTATCATTTTTTAGGTTATAAATATCAATGCTATCCTCTAAATAAGAAGCCAAAAGATCCGCAGCCGATAATAACACCTGGAAATCTGACTCATGTGATGATGTAACTCCTCCAAGATTATTAATTTCGTTAAAATCACCGGAAGTCCATAATTGATTCAAGGTATCATGGGTATTCAATTCAGGATTTAATCTTGAAGTCCACACCGGGATAGAATCTTGATTAGATTGCCCCTCCAGACATCTCAGGACTGTTGAAGACAGATCAGAGAGTATATAATTGACATCAGCTAGTCGTTCATTAAGGCTATCAATTATTGGAAGTTGGGTTTCTTCCGAAAGCGCATCTTCAATCTCCTCTCGCAATAAATCCCTTTGATGCCACATCTGGGCTATTAATGACAAATTACAATTTTCCGTATAATTCGAAACGGTATCATTCGTAAATTGACGATAATCATACAAACAGTTACCATTTGTTGAAATGGCACCTACCCCAAAAAAACCTGCCAAATAATTAAACTTTGTACTATCATTTGAATTAAAATGATAGTTTATAATTGTTTGGTTTGTGTCTGACTTCATCTTCTTTATATTATCGATCCACCTATTACCTGAAGATAATTGAAAAGTACCCCAACTATTTTTTATAGAAGAGACTCTACTTGCATCCACGGCAGTGGTGTCATTATTGCTAACGCCAGTCCATTTATTACAAACCGCATTAGTTTTTAAATTTGAAGCCGTAAGCCTCAAAAATCTACTTGTAAAAATATTATCCGAAAATGTCATATCCACCTGGGGATTTATAATATCAACATTTCTCTTGAAATTATTCTTTAGCCATTTGCCAAAACAAATACCATCAGAATTGACTGCTCCTTCTATCATATTGTGCAGAGCATATACACTCTTGCTGCGATTTCTTATCGCGGTGGTAGTACTCAGAAGATTTGAGTTCTCAATCCTTAAACCTGAAGATCCACCAATTTCTCCATAAGTAGAGATAGCCCTGTCTCTTTCCTTCTCTATTAATAAGTTGAAATTTCTTATTACTGAATTAGTGGTAATATTCAGTTTTCCAAAACTAGAATACAATCCTGTGAATTTAGTAGTACCCGGACCTACGACTTGACTTGCAGAAATGATTCCGGGACATTTAACCAGAGATATTTGTTTTTCCTGGGTTCCTTTACTAGCGTCAACCAGACTATTATTTAAAATATGAACTCCGCCCAAGGATGAAAAAGAGTTAATTGCTACTCCGTTTTTTCTCATAATGCTTTCATCTATTTGAATAATACCAAACCCGCTTTTTGCCTGTATGCCCTTATTGGAATATTCAATAATAGATCCATTGGTTACAAATAATGCTCCTCTAACTGTATCATTTTGTTGTTGTCCTAATCCTTGCGGCAATCCAGGCCCATAAAACCCACCTAGAATATGAATGCCATCCCAATTACCTGAAAAATCAGGACAATTAACATTACCACTGCTTTTTTTGGTAAGTTTAAAACTATCTAATGTTAAGCTGCCAGTGGAAGTTATTATTATTTTTTGGCCAGGGCAAAGTTCTAATGTACCATTAGACCATGTTTGATCATTATCAATTATTGTATCTGCACATTGTTGACCTGTTGATTGTTGACAATCAACAACACAATTAGAATGTTGGCCTTCAAGGTTATCATGCATTCTGGCACGCTGACATTTGGTGAACTCTTTATAACAATTGGAATAATAACTCATATAATTGGTTACCGGAACATCCCAAGCAGTAGTACTATCTCCACAATAATCTCGAAATGATGGAAGCAATGTTGGATCCTGAGTACAACCTGCAGTTACATTTCTATAAAGATGCAATGAATCTAATTCCCATGGATCTGCACCTGTATCACAGATTTTATCACCTCGGGTTTCACAGCCTTTTCTGCCTCGGTGATCTAGTGAATTCCGATCTTTACATTCATAAACGTTAAGGTAATATTGTGTTTGAACGGTTTCAGATGTCTTTTGAAAAGTATGATCCAATCCAAAAAAATGACCTACTTCATGTGCTAGGTCTTGTAATTGTGTCCTACGAACTTGTACATACTTACTAGACGTAGCTGACCTAGCAAAATCATTTTGAATTATATAAAAATTTAGAAAATCAGCCTTATGATTAAATTGACTTGGTGGGTTTCCCCTAAACAAACTATCAAATTCCTCATAAGTGTTAATAGAAGTATCACAGGAAGCATGTTCAACACATTCATCATCCAATCTGAATTGTATAAAATGAGGTTCAAAAGCAGTATTAAGTCTTTCCAGCAATGTCAAAAAAAAATCATCAGGAACATTTTCTTCAGAATCACTAGTATTATTTATAAAATGAAAATTAATTCTTACGCATTTTGTGGCAAACTGGGTATCACAATTCATTTGAACCTGTTCTGGTGCATTTGGATCAGGAACAAAGCCGCACCAGTCGGATTGGCCAAACCCGAATTGCATTATGAAAAATAATAGAAAAATTGTAAGTTTAAGAAATTTACTTTTTTGGTCAGAAAAGGAATTTATAAAGGACTTCTCAAGGAAAATATACTTTTTCATAATAGAATAATTTAAGTTTCAGGATCAATGTCAGTAAAGATACACATTGAACTCGAATATGCTGCCTGAATTTTGGATTCTCTCTCAATTTATTACTTCTTAATTCATACACGACATTCAAAACCGTATTTATACATACCCTTTTTTGTATATTTTCTAAATATCTTTACCTCTCAATTTAAAAAAAAATCATGCAACAAGTTTATATCGTCTCAA
>JAYVIT010000272.1:0-6703 GCA_043769965.1 Saprospiraceae bacterium | reverse complement strand
AATGGTGAATGGTGAATGGTGAATGGTGAATGGTGAATGGTGAATGGTGAATGGTGAATGGTGAATGGTGAATGGTGAATGGTGAATGGTGAATTTAAACCTCGACCACTAAGTTACCAAACAAAATTGAAATTATTCTTAACGAATTATTCGAATACTCACAAACATAAACACTCTCCTTTTCACTCGAATAACTCAGAATTTTTGGAATGTCTTTTTTCTCATTTCTCAATTCCACCATTTGATTGTCATGGCTAGTAAAAAACCAACGATCATATTGTCTTGCAATTTTTACTTCATGAACTAAATAACACTGATGCTTGATAAACGGATTTAATCGGACAGCTTTGCAATAGTCATCGAGCAGCTCAACTAAATTTACTTTTTTTATTTTACTGAAATCTGATTTGACAATCTGATCAATGGAAACATCTTTTACTCGTTGCAAAACTTTTGAAGGAAAATATCGTACAGCTGATCTATAGGTATTGCCACATATAAGTGGCTTTAGTTTTACAAACTTATTGAATTGAAATTCCAAAAAAAGAATTGTGCGATTTGAATGAATCCCATAAAACCAATTTCTTTTGACAATAAGCTTTTCTTCTTTTTCCTTTTGACAACCCAGATAGAGCCATTCATCTTGCAACATATTTTCATCAATGAAATCTGTTTTCTTGTAGACTATCCCTGCATAACTCAACAGATCTTCTTTCTCCAATTCATCCAATCGTTCTAAATTATCAAATAACCTGGAGAACAAATAGAATTCCCCAAGTTGCATAAAAACATATTCAGTCCAATCCGTTGATTCTTTTATTTTCTCAGGAATGAGTCGCAATTTTCGCGCAATACCCGGCAATCCCAGGTCGACCATCCTCGTAGAAATTTCAAGTATTTTTTCAGAATCATTCTGCAACGAAGAAATGCCATTCAACAAAAGTTCATCCAACCATTTATTCAAAAGCAATACTGCCTGAATAATAGTTTTTTCTTTTTGTTGAGATAGTCTTGAAAAAAAATGAGTATCGCTCAAAATTTTAGGCATTAGGCTATAGGGAAAAACGAATATTAATCTCTGATCTCATAGTTCAGATCTCATAGCTCTCTTTTTCATTCATCACTCTCCGTAATGTCTTTCACTCCAAGATGTTGGATAGCCAATTCAGACGCAATTTGCTCTGCAGATTTTTTATTATAATCTTCAGCCGTTGAAATTTCAATTCCATCAATAAATACTCCAACTTTAAACCGGTCCCTTTTCTCTACTTTGAACTTATTGATTACTTTAAAATCAATTTCCTTGGAATGTTTTTGACACCATTCAAGCAACTGACTTTTATAATTATCATCAAATATTTCCAACTGGTCAATATTGATAAATTTTTTTACGATTTTAGTCAAAACAAAATGCCGGGCAAATTCGAATCCTTGTTCGATATATATTGCTCCGAGTAATGCTTCCAAAGCATTGCCCAACATCGATTGAGATATTGCGGTTTGATTAAACTCCATCATCAGATGATCAAGGCCCATTTGTTCTGCGACATAGTTTAACATTTTGCGCTTGACTATTTTGGATCTCATCTTAGTAAGAAATCCTTCATTGGCTGATGGATACTTTTTAAATAAATATTCTCCAACTATAAAACTCAAAAGCGCATCACCTAAATATTCGAGTCGTTCATTGGATTGGTAAATGCCATTATGTTCGACCGGCGAATTGTTTAATGTAGACTTATGATAAAAAGCAAGTTTGAAAATGTAAATATTGGAAGGTGTAAATCCAATAAGATGATGCAAACGTTCAGCAAAATGTTTGTCTTTGGAAAAAAACTTGTGATTTGTTTTTTTGTAATACTTGTAGATGAATCCTAACATCGTTTAAAAATCACTGAACTGTTATGTCCGCCAAATCCAAAAGTATTGCTGAGAAATGCATTCACTTTTTTAGGCTGGGCTTCATTAAAAGTAAAATTAAGTTTTGGATCCAATTCAGGATCATCAGTAAAGTGATTAATGGTAGGTGGTATAAAATCATGATTAATTGCAAGAATACCAGCAATAACTTCTATGGCTCCTGCTGCACCAAGCAAATGACCTGTCATGGATTTAGTTGAAGATATATTCAGTCGATATGCATCTTCTCCGAAGACTTTTAATATTGCTTTTGCTTCAGCTATATCTCCTAAAGGAGTTGAGGTTCCATGTGTATTGATGTAATCAATCTGTGAAGTGGCTAATCCGGATTCTTTTAAAGCCAAAGTCATCGCTGTGGATGCTCCCAAGCCTTCTGGATGTGGTGCTGTAATATGGTATGCATCAGCAGTTGCTCCGGATCCAATCATTTCCGCATAAATTTTTGCACCCCTTTTCTTAGCAAATTCATACTCTTCAAGAATTAAAGCACCCGCTCCTTCACCTAACACAAATCCATCACGATCTTTATCATATGGCCTAGAAGCAGTTAGAAAATCATCATTGCGTTCAGAAAGTGCTTTCATCGAAGAAAATCCTCCCACACCTGCCCTTGTGATAGCGGCTTCTGATCCACCTGAAATCATCACATCAGCTTTGTTTAACCGGATATAGTCAAATGCATTGGTAATGGCGTGTGCAGAAGAAGCACATGCTGAAACTGTACTATAATTAATACCCATCAATCCATACTTTATGGAGATATGACCTGGAGCAATATCCGTAATCAGTTTTGGAATTAGAAATGGACTATATCTGGGCGGTCCAGTAAGCAGTGCAGCTTCTGATAAATCATGTTCTAAAGTATGAAATCCACCGATCCCTGAGCCCCAGATGACTCCAAAACGGGAAAGATCCATGACATCCGTTTGTATACCAGAATCCTTCATGGCTTCTTCGGCTACAATTAAGGCGTACTGAGCAAAGGGGTCTATTTTCCTGGCTTCCTTTTTATCTAAATAGCTTTCAACAGAAAAATCTTTCAGCTGACAAACAAATCGAGTTCTGAATAAGCTTGCATCGAAATAACTGATAGGACATGCTCCGCTCATTCCCATTTGAAGTCCTTTCAAATAAGTGCTTTGATTCAATCCTATTGGGGTTAAAGCCCCGATACCAGTAACAACAACTCGCCTCATACGCTGCTGCGTTTTATAAAGATCCTCACACGCACAGGTGTAAGGAGATATAAATTTACTAAACTTATTAGATTGGTTATTTGCAGTTTGCCTCCAGGTAGGCTATGGCCTGGCCGACAGTTTGGATTTTCTCCGCTTGATCATCTGGAATTGAAGTGTCGAACTCCTTTTCGAACTCCATTATAAGTTCCACAGTATCAAGGGAGTCTGCACCCAAGTCGTTTACAAAACTAGCTTCTGTAGTGACTTCAGCCTCATCTACAGCCAATTTATCGACTATAATTTTTTTGACTCTTTCAGCAATTGTTGACATGTTTTAATATTTTTTTTATGATTTTTTTTAAACCATGGCGCAAAATAAAGGATTCATATAGGGAATACCAAAATAATTATTGCTTTTTTTAAAGACTTTCCCCTTGCTTTGCGTTTTGAAATGATTATTCAACTAATAAAATCCTGTATTTTTAATAAAATATGATTCATCATAACACCAAAATCATCGCAACTGTTGGCCCCTCTTCCAATAGTTATGAGAATTTATTGGCCTTAGCAAAAGAAGGTGTTGCCATTTTCAGACTGAATTTTTCACATGGCACGCATGAGGATCATTCAAAAGTAATTCAACATGTGGTCCGGATTAATCGGGAATATGATGCCCATGTTGGTATTTTATGCGACTTGCAAGGTCCTAAACTCAGAATTGGCCAAATTGAAAACAACAGCCTTGAAGTTGTTCCGGGTGATATACTTACATTTACCAACCAACCCTGCATTGGCAATAAACAAGCAATTTACATGAGTTATGAAAACTTTGCAGAAGATGTGAAATTAGGCGAAACCATTCTCATTGATGATGGAAAATTTGTTTTTGAAGTTGTCGAAACCAATAGTAAAGATATAGTCAAACTAAAATGTTTATTTGGGGGCATTCTCTCATCAAACAAAGGAGTCAATTTACCAGATACCAGGGTTTCATTGCCTTCATTGACAGAAAAGGATTTGCGTGATCTGGAGTTTATTCTAACTCAACCGGTGAATTGGATCGCATTATCTTTTGTCAGAAAAGCAGAGGACATTGAAGATCTGATGAAACGAATCGAAACAACAAATCATTCTGCAAAAGTCATTGCTAAAATTGAAAAACCTGAAGCCATAAAAAATATCGACTCGATCATAAAAATCAGTAACGGGATCATGATTGCAAGAGGTGATCTGGGAGTTGAATTTCCAATTGAAAAACTACCAACCGTTCAGAAAATGATTATTGCTAAATGTATTCAAAGAGCCAGGCCTGTCATTGTTGCTACACAGTTAATGGATAGCATGATTAACAATCCGAGTCCTACGAGAGCTGAGGTTACTGATGTTGCTAATGCTGTTTTGGATGGAACAGATGCAGTTATGCTAAGTGGAGAAACATCAATTGGAAAACACCCCGTTAAAGTTGTTCAGGCCATGAATAAAATTATTTTCGAAGCTGAAAAACATTACGCATTCAATATAAAAAAACCAAAACCTTCAGATAAATCATCCACATTCCTTTCAGATGTTGTTTGTTTTAATGCAGCTAAAACTGCAGAAGATATAAAAGCACAAGCCATAATTGGACTAACCGTTTCAGGATATACTGCATTCAAAACATCTTCTTACAGACCCAGTTGTCCGATTTATATTTTTTCAAGCGCAACACACATGTTGGGTACATTGAATTTAGTGTGGGGAGTGCGTTGCTATTTTTATAACAAGATGACTTCCACTGATGAAACTATTGAAGATGTCATAGAAATTCTTAAAAATGATCATAAAGTAAAAAAAGGTGACCTGGTAGTGAATACTGGAAGTATGCCTATTCATAAAAAACTCCGGACGAATATGTTGAAAGTTACTGAAGTGGAGTAAATTGATAAATTGCCTGCCTGCCGTAGGTAGGTTACATTGCTAAATTGTTGAATTGCTAAATTGTTGAATTGTTAAATTGTTTTATTGCTTATTGCTTATTGCTCATTTTACATTTTTACAGACCCCTTTTAACTAAAAATGATAATTCTATAAATGCATAAATTTTTATTTACATTTCTTTTATTCACTTTGGTTTCCGTGTATACTGATGCACAGGATAGAGAAAAAATAATTAATAATCAATCTTTGCTTATTGATGCACTAAAAGAAGAACAGATTGGCAATACACAAAAAGCTATCGAGATTCTGGAAAAATTAAAATACGAACCAGATTCTAAAGGTGTATGCAATTATTACCTGGCAAAGCTTTACAGGTCCATTGGAAAATTAGAAGAAGCATTTGATGCTATTGATCAAAGCTTACTTTCCGAACCCGATAATACCTGGTACTTGTTGTTGAAAGCCAACATGAATGAAGACAACGGTCGAATTTCAGAGACAGCAGAATCTTATGATAAATTGAGTATGATTGAACCGGACAATTTTTCGCATTTCGATAATGCAGCTTATTTTTATTCCAAATCTGATAATTTTAAAAAAGCTCTTGAGATTCTAAATAAAGCAGAAAACCTTTTTGGATTAATCCCAACACTTGCCATTAAAAAATCCTATGTATTGACATTTCTGAAAAAAAACAAAGCCGCAATTGAAATACTTGAAACATGTCATTCTCAATTTCCTACAAACAAAGACTTGTTGATTGAACTTATCAAGTCTTATACAGACATCAGGAATCAGGAAAAAGCTGCAAAGTATATTGAAATTTTAAAAGCACTCGACCCATTAAATGAAGAATTAAGCAGGTTGACATCAAAACAAAATATCGATTCTAATCCTATCCAAAGTAAACCCATTAATGATATTATACAATCTCCGGATGTAACTCTAGATGATAAAATCAAATTATTGTTTGCTAAATTAAATTCTTTCATATCCAAATCAGATAAATCTGGTATCCAGACTTTATTAATTCCAGCCGAAAAACTTAGAAAACAATATCCTCATGACCCTAAAACGATTGCATTTATAGGCGATATTCAATTTCAATTAAACGATTTGTTGCAAGCAAAAGAATCATATACTCAATCTATAAAAGATGGTCAGGTACCATATTCCGTCTGGGATAATTTATTATTTTGTCTCATCCATCTGAATCATTGGAAAACGGCAAATTATTATTCTGAAAAATGTACAGATTTATATCCAAATCAAAGCTTTCCAAATTATGTCTTCATACTAAGTAAGTATAAACTGAATCAATTGGAAGATATACTCCCTTTTGTTGATCAATTGGAGTTAATGGTAAATCACAATGATCACAAAAAAACGGAGGTGCTCATTTTGAAAGCCAAAATATTTTCAAAATTGAAAAATGAAGAGGAATCCGCAAAAGCATGGAAACTTGCAATGGAAATAGATCATGATTATTTGGCTGCATTAGAATACTGCGTTTTTATTGCAGAAAAAAACCAAAAATATCCTACTGATTATTTTGACAAAGCCATGCGTTCTGAATTCATACATGAGTCTTTCAAACTGGATAAAGCTGCCGAACTCTTTTATAATACCAAAGACTACAACAAAGCAAAAGAATACATTGACAACTCGATTGCTAAAGGCTATTGTGA
>JAYVIT010000271.1:0-2420 GCA_043769965.1 Saprospiraceae bacterium | reverse complement strand
CAGCATTGTCCAATGGGGTTTGAGTCTGAGCGAGGGGCGTGAATCCAACGGGGTTTGAGTCTGAGCGGGTAGCGGGGATCGATCAATATGCGAGGCATGATGGCACCTTATATTAAAATTAAATGACAAAACTAATATTTCTTTTTTATCCCGGGTAAATAATAAATTCATTTTTAGGCTATCCAATGTTGTTCACGATTCTAATGACTAATATGGACATGCGTTTGTTACTTAATAAAAATGCAATTCACAATTTATACCAGTCGACAGGCGGCTTAATTATTAATTTAAAATTAATTACTCTTTCTTGAAAGAATACGCTCATAAATATATTCCGTCAATTTTTTCGCACCATAAACATTCAAATGACAATTTCCCAACCAATCTCTCTCGTCATTAAAAAGTGTACAGAATTGACGATTATTTAAATTGAAAATCTTTACTGGTACATCATTTGCCTCATTGTAGACAATTGATTCAATTGCTATTTCATTTTGCTTTTTCTTGATTCCAGGCATTTCAAGTATGATCAGTTTTATCTGATGATGGTTACAAAGTGAATCCATCCTCAATAAAAAGGTAGCATTTTGATACTTGATGCTATCTATAGTATGTTTAACCAATTCCTTGTATTCACTTTTATCAGACACGACTCTTGCAAATTTCAATTGCCCTGCTTTCAAAGTTGCTGTTCGATGATCTTTAGATACTATTTTTTTGAGTAGTTCTTTTCCTATCCATTTATACTTCCACAGCGGTAAATCCCGAATTGAATATTTAGATAAACCGTATGAATAATCAATGATTGGATTTATTGTTTCAGAATTAATATCGATATCAAAACAAGATGACAATCCCAATAGAACAATCTCAGGATTCTGATTCGATTTGATGTATTCGCTTAATTGAATATAATTTGCCTTTAGACTAGCACCACCAATCGCTAAGTTATAAGCTGAAATTCCTTTTTCAGTTAACAACTCCGTATCTATTCCATCCATGGCTAAACTATTACCCAATACCAGGCAACGGAAAGCCTGATTTTTAAAATGAATAGCTTCAATTGATTTGACAAAATTCCAATCCAATTTTCTCACCAGGATAAAATAAATTAAATTCACCATGATGAAAAGAATTGCAAATGCTCCTATTTTAAAAATGAATTTTTTCAAGTCTTAGAATTGGAAGTAAATAAAATCTTGTTGAGATCCGCCAAAGAGTATAATAATCGTGGCTAAGCCTAAATAAACAATCCAGTTTCGCACAGGATGATTTTCAGTTAATTGCAAGCCATGTTTCTTCTCTCTTTGAAACCATTCATAAAATATAAATAAAATAACAAATAGTATAGTTAGATAATAATCAAAAACTAAAATAGTATCTGGAATAATTCTCAATGGCAAATGATCACTTGAAAAAATGGAAGACAAATATTGAATGGCATGCTCCATATTATTCGCGCGAAAGAAAATCCAAGCCACGGTAGTTAATCCAAAAGTGCATGACATACCGATGAATTCCCGAATAGTTGGTAAATTTTTATTTTGTGCCACGATTGATAAATTCTGTCGGTTCTTATTTAAAAGTAACAACGGCAAAAAATAAATCGCATGCAAGGCACCCCATGCGATAAAAGTCCAATTGGCACCATGCCAAAAACCACTTACAAGAAATATAATAAACGTGTTTCTGATTTTCTTCCATGTTCCAACATGACTACCTCCCAATGGTATATATAAATAATCACGAAACCAACTTGTCAGAGACATATGCCAACGTCTCCAGAATTCCGCGATATCTCTCGAAAAATAGGGGAATGAAAAATTCCTTAAAAGATCTATACCAAATAATTTTGCAGTTCCAATGGCAATATCCGAATATCCCGAGAAGTCCCCATATATTTGAAAAGCAAAAAGAATTGCACCGACTATAAGTATAATTCCAGAATACTCACTGGAATGATCAAAAATCAAATTGGAAAATTCAGCACAATTATCTGCAATTACTATTTTCTTAAACAAGCCCCATAAAATCTGGCGCATACCATCCACGGCTTTATCATAGTTGAAACTTCGTTGAACTTTAATTTGAGGTAGAAGGTGTGTGGCTCTTTCAATTGGACCTGCAACTAAGAGTGGAAAGAAACTTACAAAAACGCCGTAGTCAATAATATTTTGTTCTGGTTTAATTTTATCACGATAAATATCAAACACATACGATAAACCATGAAATGTATAAAATGAAATACCAACCGGTAATATAACATTCAATGTCCAGGAATTTACTTGAACTCCAATTTGTGACAAAGCATTAGCAAAAGATTCAACAAAAAAGTCATAGTATTTGAAAATTCCAAGAAATCCAAGATTGATTATTATACTTATCCATAACCACATTTTTCGTTCTTTCGCATCTTCAGA
>JAYVIT010000270.1:0-8151 GCA_043769965.1 Saprospiraceae bacterium | reverse complement strand
CTTTTCTTTTTTAATGGATAAATCGGGAACCTGGAAACTATCACCGGCTTATGATATTTGTCATGCTTACCGTCCTAACAGTGATTGGGTAAGTCAGCATGCATTAAGCATAAATAATAAAAGAAAAAATATTACTAAGAACGATTTGCTGGAAGTTGCACGACAAATGAATGTTAAAAAAGCAGAAAACATTATCATTCAAATTGCAGGTATTATTGATAAATGGAATGATTATGCAGATAAAGTAAAACTTGATTTACAATTGAAAGAAGCGATTGCAAAAACATTGATTGTATTTTAGGAAATTTTCAAATAGTTGCCAAATCTATATAACTTCACAGGTAAGGTGATAAAAGATAAAATTCCATTAAAACAATACATCCAATCATTGGGATTCGAACTCGTTGGGTTTGCAAAATCCCGCGTTTTAGAAAAAGAAGGAGATCAACTCGAACAATGGTTGAACAATAATTACCATGGTGAAATGACTTACATGGAACGCTACTTCGATCTCCGCATTGATCCTTCCAAATTGTTTCCAGGTACGAAAACCATAATAGCTTTGGGATTAAATTATTATCAGGAACAAAAAAAAGAATCAGTTGAGCATCCAAATATATCCATGTATGCGTATGGTGAAGATTATCACAACGTAATCCGCAAAAAAACAAATTCTATCATTCAATGGATGAAATCGCAATATGGAGATATCAATGCAAGATCATTTGTAGATTCCGGTCCTGTTATGGAAAGAGTTTGGGCAAATGAATCCGGTATAGCATGGTCAGCAAAAAATACCTTATCCATTCATCCTAAAACGGGTTCTTATTTTTTTCTTTGTTGCATTCTTACCGATCTTGAATTCGAATATGATCATCCGATCAAAGATTATTGCGGTACTTGTCGCAAATGCATTGATGCATGTCCGACTGAAGCTTTTCATCCGGAAGGTCATATACTAGATGCCAGTAAATGCATTTCTTATTTAACCATTGAACTTAGAAAAGAAATACCGGATGAATTTCAGGGAAAGATGAAGGACTGGATTTTTGGTTGTGATATTTGTCAACAAGTATGTCCATGGAATCGGTTTTCCAGCAAGACCAGTGAAGCAAGTTTTACTGAAATTGATGGACTTAGTCAACGGAAATTCGAAGATTGGTTGAATCTGGATGAGTCTGATTTCAATTTACTTTTCAAGGATTCACCTATAAAACGAAGCCGTCTGGAAGGCATTAAACGGAATATCCGATTTGTTACCCGAAGGGATAAAGTTTAGCTTTTTGATGAATTTGAACTTTTGGGATCAACCTTCTAGACATTTTTTTTGTTCATATACATTGTTTTTTGTTGGGTAAACCTCTTCAAAAAGCCAGAATACAGATCAGCCCATTCTTTAATATTTAAAATTAACAATCGCTACTAGTTATGCGCTTTGTTATTTTGTGAGAACTTGTTATTTTTAAACTGTTTTAAACCACTGAGATGAGACGTAGTTATTTATTTATTCTACTTTTCCCGGTAGTAGGTATTTGCAAAGGCATCCTGACTACACCTAAAAGTCCTAATACTTTATTGGTTGACTGTCCAGGTCCAGTTACTTTGACTGAGGGTATGAAATATGATACTTCTGTTACTGGCGCCCCTAAAGTTACACAAAACAATGGCGGCACGGTAACCATTGGTTGGCTGGAAGTTTACCAGAAAGGTGATTGCAAAAATCATGCAGATGTAGTCACCCGGATTTTTACAATTTCTAATGCTATGGGTGAACAAGTGCGATGCAATCAGTATATCACAATTAAACACCTTACAGCAAACGAAATTTATTTTCCTTCAGACACCACCATTGATTATCCAGACAGCCTATCCACTCTTACTCAAAAGTTATTACCTAATATTCCAAAAGTACTTGGTTCCGTTAAGTTGACTTATTTTGATACACGCGTATCGCAGAATTGTAATATTCCTGTGCGAATTCGCCGTCAATGGTCCGTTGAAGATTTGTGTACCGGACAAATCAGACCGGTTACGACTTTTATGAACGTTCATAAATATTTTAATCATTTCAAACAAATCATCAAACAATCGGATGCCATCTGTGTCGATGAAGGTTTTATAGAATTGACTCCTGTTGGTGAATTTCTTCCATATACTTATAAATGGAATACAGGAGATAGTTTACCAGATATCTATGATAAAACTCCGGGATTATACACGCTTACCATTACTGACCGGTTTGGTTGCAGTGCAAATCAGATCTACAATTTATTATCCATGTCACAACGCGCTGATGTTGGTGGAAAAATTTCAACCGATATTGGAATACGCGTGGTGCCGGATTCTATCATTTTTGAAAATGGCTCATTAATCAGTAAAGTGTGCATCTCTCAACAAAGTGGAATTCATTATGGATTTACTTTAAAATCAAGAAAAACCGGACAATACAATTATCGATTTGTAAAAAATTCAGGACCGAAAGATGGAATCAGTACCAAAGACATTTTATTGATACAACGGCATATTCTCAATTTGAGCAGGTTTACAGATACAATACAATATATTGCTGCCGATGTGAATTACAATTTCAATATCACCGCATCTGATATCAGCGAATTGCGACGATTATTACTTGGCATCAAAGAAACTTTTAGTGTAGTTAAACCCTGGTATTTTTTCCGCAATGATTGGAGATCAATAGCAAAACCAAATAAACCCATTGGAGATTTAGAGTTCAAAGGAATCAATGTGCCGAATTTCCCACTAACCAATGTCGATGTATTTGTATTAAAAATGGGTGATATCGATTTGAGTTACAATGGACTTCAAAATCCGATTATGGAACATAGAGCCAAATCTGATGAACTGATACTTGAATGGAATCAATCACAAAAATTCAATAAAGAAAGCTGGCTGCCAGTCTATCTGAAATCAAATCAAACCGTTGAAGGACTTCAATTCAAACTTATAAATCTTTCTAATCATGAATTGAAAGTCAAGAATGGCCAATTGGATGAATCATATATTCATATAAAAGATAACACCATAACTTTAAGTTGGAGCACCGGTCAGGATTTAGAATGGAATTCTGAGTTGCCATTATTTTATGTAAACAGTTCTAATCTTGACGATTTACAAGTTGACATGAGCTTTCCTGCGGAATGGTACGATCAGGATTTAAATTCATTTGGTTTGAAAATAAATTCTCGTTCATCTCATACTACGATAAATGATATCAATTTCTTTTATCCTAATCCAACTGAACAAAACATCCATTTCAATTTTGATTTTGAAAAACTGGATGTAACCATTTATCAATTGGATGGCAAACTATTACTAAGTAAATCGATCAGCAAAAACCAGGAATTAAACATTCAAAATCTATCTACTGGTTTGTATCTACTCTCATGTACCCAAGAGAATGGAAAATCAATGCGTGATTTACTTCAAATCAAGTAAACGGTCTTAACTATCTTGCAGCCATGAATGCTGTTATAACCGGTGCCAGCAAAGGTTTGGGTAAAGCCATTGCTTTAGCTTTAGCAAAAAAAGGGTTTCATTTATTCATTACTTCAAGAAATGAAGGCGATCTCGATAAGGTAAAACAAGAGTTACTTCAAGTCAATCCGGATATCAAAGTATTTTATTTTCCCTGTGATGTATCTAAACGAGATCAGTTGATATCATTATCAAAATCGATATTGTCTGTATTTCGGGAAGTTGATATTCTAATAAATAATGCAGGAGTGTTTTTATCTGGCAACATTTCAGATGAACCTGAAGGAAATTTGGAAACGATAATGAACACTAATTTATATAGTGCTTATCATCTGACTCGTGCAATATTACCGAATATGCTACATCGAAAAACAGGACACATCATCAACATGTGTTCTATTGCCAGCCTTGGTGCCTACCCAAATGGAAGTTCATATAGTATCAGCAAATTTGCATTACTGGGCTTTAGTAAATCACTTCGCGAAGAATTGAAAGACTCAGGCATACGGGTTACATCCATACTGCCGGGTGCAGCCTGGTCGGATTCATGGAGTGGTGTTGATTTACCTGTGGAGCGACTTATGCAAGCAGATGATGTAGCAAAAGCAGTTGTATGTGCTTTGGAAATGAGTCCATCCGCTGTATTGGAAGAAATTATTTTAAGACCTCAACTCGGCGATCTTTAATTTTTTATTAAAATGAATACTCCAACATTTATACCCTATCAGGCACTTCGATATACAGAAGGAAAGATGATGGTAAGAGCAGATGACTTTTATGCATTGATGGATCATAGGAGAACTGTTCGTGAATTTTCAACAAGACCAGTTCCATTAGAATTGATCGAACAAATTATTCGCATAGCAGGGACAGCCCCATCGGGAGCTAATAAACAACCCTGGACATTTTGTATCATCAGTGATCCGATGATCAAAATGAAAATACGGGAAGCAGCAGAACAAGAAGAACAGGAAAATTATAATGGTAGAATGCCACAAGAATGGTTGGATGATCTCGCCGCATTGGGTACTGATTGGCAAAAACCATTTCTTGAAACAGCACCATGTCTGATTGCGGTTTTTAGAAAGAGTTATGATTTGGTAAATGATACCAAACGAAAAAATTACTATGTTCAGGAATCTGTCGGAATCGCTTGTGGATTTTTGATTGCGGCAATTCATTATGTTGGATTAGTTTGTTTAACGCATACTCCAAGTCCTATGAATTTTTTGCAAGACATTTTACAAAGACCTGAAAACGAAAAACCATTTTTGCTAATACCAGTTGGTTATCCGGCAGATGAAGTGTCGGTTCCTGCGATTTATAGAAAACCATTGGAAGATATTGCAGTGTTTTATTAATTTGAATTTGTATTAATTATCATGGTTTTCAATTATACCCTTTTAAGGGAATTTAGGAAAATATAGTGGTAAGGTATAAAATGTATTTTAATTTAGGATGTATCTGAACTCAAGAAATTCATTCAGACTTTATTGTGCTTATCATAATTACAATTGACTTAAGTCAATTGTAATTGGATAAATGCTCTATTATAGTTCAAAATACCGACATACAATTATCAGTAAAGAACTTTCAATAACTGCCTAAAGGCAGCAAAAAGATTTTTATAATAATTTTCATTTGATATTTTATTTTTATCCAATGCAAATCCATACTATTCAACAAATCCATTACTTGCAAGGTCACAAAGGAGGAATCTATACTTTGTGTCATGGCTTTGAAGATAATTCATTTTTAAGTGCAGGAAGTGATGGCTTGATTTGCAAATGGAATCCGGATCAAAATCAAAATGGAGTAATCATTGCACAAACCGGTGAACGCTTATTTAGTTTATTGGCTTTCCCTGCACAAAAAGTGATTTTTGCCGGAACCATGCAAGGCGATTTGTTTCATTTGAATTTTAAAAATGAACAAATGGTGAAGCGATTCAAATTTCATCAGCCATCAATATATAGACTCGCTGAATGGAAAGATCTTTTGATCGTAGCAGCAGGTGATGGAATTATTTCTATTTGGAATCCAGAAAATGGTGACATTATAAATCATTTGAAAATCACTCATCAAAAATTAAGAAGCCTTGATATCGATACCGAAAATGATATTTTATATACTGGTGATGCCAATGGCAATTTATGGATACTCAAGTTACCTGAAATTACTCTTATAGATAAAATCCAAAATCTCCACGATAAAACTATTTTTTCAATTAAATATCTGCAGACTGAAAAACTACTGGTAACCGGTGGATTGGATGCGCATATAAAAATTTGTGATGGCAAGGGAAAGATACATCAGGACATTCAAGCCCATTGGTTTTGTGTGAATGATATCTGTGATTTAACGGGAACTCCTTTTATGGCCACAGCAAGCAGAGATAAAACCATTCGCATTTGGGATAAAAGGGATTGGAGTTTGGTTAAAGAGATTTCATCACCTAAATTTGCCACCCATTTACACTCAGTCAACAGTTTGTTGTGGAAAGAAGAAGAATTAATTTTATACTCCGCAGGCGATGATGGAAATATCTTTGGCTGGAAATTCGAATAGAGGAATAGGGGTTTAGGGGTTTAGGGGTTTAGGGGTTTAGGGGCTTAGGCTTAAGGCCTAAAATTGCTGAATGATTAAAATTAAGTTCAACAATGTTTAGAATTAAATAAAATGTAAGATGTAATTCATAATTTTTAACCAATTCTTCCACAATTCTAACAATCTAAACCCCTAATCCCCTAATAGCCTAACTCCCCTCCTATGATCCTAAGCGATAAAAAAATACTCGAAGCCATTAAAGATGGAAATATTCTAATTGAGCCATTTGATCCTTCCTGTCTTGGTACAAATTCATATGATGTCCATCTTGGAAAGACACTTGCTGTATATAATGGTAGGGTATTAGATGCAAAAAAACACAATACCATTTCGTATTTTGAAATACCAGAAGAAGGATTTGAATTGCAACCCGGAGTACTTTATCTGGGCGTAACAGAAGAATATACAGAAACTCACCATACCGTACCATTTCTAGAAGGGAAATCTAGTATTGGAAGATTAGGTATTGATATTCATGCCACCGCTGGAAAAGGTGATGTCGGATTTTGTAATACCTGGACACTCGAGATAAGTTGTGTGCAACCAGTCCGAATATATGCAGGTATGTCTATCGGTCAACTCATCTATTTTCAAGTCGCAGGCGAAATTGAAAATTACTACAACAGCAAGTCCAATGCGAAATACAACGAGCGGACTACGAAACCAGTCGAAAGCATGATGTGGAAAAATAAGTTTTAACCCCAAAAGCTTTTTTCTTGACTGACAACTGATGACTGACAACTGACGACTTATCTTTATCCCATGGCTCATAAAATTCGGCAACAAATTTGTGCAAACTGCTCTCATACTTTTAATGCGGGAGAAAATTTTTGCCCAAACTGCGGTCAGGAAAATCATAGTCCTAACCAACCTATCAAACATTATACTGCCGAATTAATAGAGTCCATATTCCACCTGGACTCCAAAATCTATTTGACCTTAAAAACGATGTTGATATATCCTGGAAAAATAACCAGGGAATACAATATAAACATGAGGGCACGATTTACTCCGCCAATTCGACTTTATGTGTTTATTAGCTTTATATTTTTTGTTTTACTCCAGATTCCCGAGAAAAAACCAACTATAACTATTACTGAGAATATTACAACCTCCGAGTCGAATGACTCTTTGGATGCATTTGCCAATTTAGAATATCCAGATAGTTTGGCTAACACTGAAATGGATACTACAAAAAAAGGAACGAGCAATTTAAGAGTAAAAAGCAGTCGGGGTAAAAAAGCAATGATTCAAATATTTGGACTTGCGTTTAGTAAGGAAGACCTTTTGAAATATAAAAATGCTTCCAATAATCAAATTGATTCCTTGATCATAAGCCAAAATGCAAAACCAAATTATTTTACTCGTACTCTTGTCAGGCAAATAATAAAAATAAACAGCGCAGACGAAGATTTTAGTGATAGAATCAAGGAGAAGACAATACATTTTGCTTCACTCTCTTTGTTTTTATTAATGCCATTTTTTGCATTATTACTCAAACTTGTTTATTACAAAAGAAAATTATTCTACTATGAATATCTTATATTTTCAGTACACTTACATACTGTAGTCTTTCTCTTTTTTAGTCTAATCATCATACTAAATTTTTTCATAGCAACTCCTACATGGGTCTTTTGGTTATATTCCTTTGGTTTGTTATTTTATTTAGGAAAAGCATTGCGCTATAATTATCAAGGGAGCAGAATGAGGACCATTTTAAAAATGATTTTTATCTGCCTTTTTTATTCAATTGTATCTTTAATTGTCTTCCTGCTGTCTTTCGGATTAGGATTGTGGTTCGTGTGAGGGAGTTAGCAATTAGGAACTACTAGATAGGAGCTTTGAGATTCAAGGAAGTATGATGTTATTAATAAAGTACAGACACTAGCGTTGCGACGTTCTTCGACTTGATTCTCTGTAAGTACTTCTAGTAGGCACTTACAGCCATTTTTTAGTTGGCGTTGATTTGAATTTAATTCTTGCGTTCTTTGTCTAAACCATTGATAATGAACCAAGGAAAAATGGCATTCTCTCAAATTATGGATT
>JAYVIT010000269.1:0-3082 GCA_043769965.1 Saprospiraceae bacterium | reverse complement strand
TAATTTCTAATTTTAATTTAGTTTTGCCCATATTTGTTGACATTTTTTTGTCAACTTATTTCAGGCAAGGACAGTTTTCAGTTAGTGATAGATAATTGGGATAAATTCAATCTGATTTTATAATTGTCAATTGTCAATTGTCAATTGCCCATTGTCCTCTGTCCATTCTAAATTTTCAACTGCAAACTGCAAACTGCCAACTGAAATCTTCCCTATCTTCACTTCATCAATTAATAAACTTAAAACCAGCTTATGAAAAAACTAAAATTCATTTTGATCCTGCTCATGGGTGTTTTGTTGAAACTTGAAGCGCAACAAACTATCATGGGTCAAGTTAAAGATAACTCAGGTTCACCCTTGATTGGTGCTTCAGTATTTGTTCTGGGTACCAATTCAGGTACAGTCACAGATGCCGATGGTAAATTCTCAATCCGGATAAATCCAGGACAGAAAATCCAAATCAGCATGGTAGGTTATAATTCAATGGAAGTTTCTGAATTCAATGGCAAGGATATGCAATTGGTTCTCGAATCTTCTATGACTACTTTGGATCAGGTAGTTGTGGTCGGTAGCCGTAGAGGGAACCGAATTAAAACAGAAACACCTGTCCCTGTTGATGTTTTGCAAGTGAGTCAAACCCAATTTCCTACTTCAAAAATGGATGTCACATCCATGCTCAATTTTGCAACGCCGTCATTCAATCATTCCAAACAATCGGGTTCTGATGGAGCGGATCATATCGATTTGGGTACACTGCGTGGAATGGGTCCCGATCAAACCCTTGTTTTGATAAATGGAAAACGCAGACATCAAACCGCTTTTGTTTCTGTATTTGGAACCAGGGGTCGTGGTAATTCAGGTACTGATTTGAATGCCATTCCGCAATCATCCATAGACCGGATTGAAATTTTGAGAGATGGTGCTTCTGCACAATACGGTTCAGATGCAATTGCAGGAGTAATAAATATTATACTAAAAAAGAATCCAGGAAAACTAACTGGACATGTAGGTTACGCAACAAACTATGATAATGAATACAATACCATTTTGGCAAAGGATCAAGGCTATAATGAATATGAGGGTAAACTCGATGGCAATACACTCAGTGCCGGATTAAATTATGGATTTGGATTAGGTGACAAAGGTGGATTTGTAAATCTGGGATTGGATTATGCCTCTATAGGCAAGACATTCAGACAAGATACCAGTCATACTCTTCCATTTAATATATACAGACGCACACATGGTGATGGTTCAGTGGATGCATATGGAGGAATGGTTAATTTTGAATTACCATTAAATGAGGATAACAAATTAAGTCTATATGGTAATGGCGGATACAATTTCAAAAAGTCAGATGCATTTGCATTTACAAGAAGATTTGGTGACAACCCCGAAAGGTTTCCTACAGATGGTTCTGGAAATATAATTTTAGTAGAGGGCATTATAAAGCCTACCCAGGATGGATCTGATTATTATTACAATCCACATATTCAAACTGAGATTTCAGATATCGGTGCTACAGCAGGTGTCAAGGGAAGTTTAAGTTCTGGATGGGATTGGGATCTTAGCGATACTTACGGAAGTAATGATTTCCATTTTTTTGGGGATAAGACTTTTAATGCAGGATTGGGTGCTGACAAAACTCACTTTGATGATGGTGGATTTACATTTTCTCAAAACACAATTAATTTAAATGTGGGTAAAGAGTTTTCTTCTGTTTGGAATGGTTTGCATCTCGCGCTTGGTGCAGAGTATAGGTCTGAAGCATATGATTTATTTGCAGGTGAAGCTGCATCTTATGAAAATTATAATGAAAACAATCCTAGTGGTGCACAAGGATTTCCTGGTTATCAACCGTCAGACGAAGTGAATGCAACTAGAAACACCTTAGGTTTCTATGCTGATGTGGAAGCAGATATAACAAAATCATTTTTATTGGAAGGTGCAGTGCGGTTAGAGAATTATTCTGATTTTGGTTTTACGGATAATTACAAAGTTGCTGCACGCTATAAAGTGGATCCTATGACGACATTAAGGGCTTCAGCAAGTACGGGATTCAGAGCTCCTTCTTTACAACAAATTAATTTTAGTTCGACATTTACCACAGTGCAGGGAGGATTAATTTCCGAAGTTAAAATTGCGCCTAACAGTAGTCCAATTACGAAAGCTGCAGGTATTCCTGAATTAAAACAAGAGGAATCAGTGAATCTAGGAATTGGAATTAGTATACGCCCGATAAACAATTTAATTTTTTCTGTTGATGCTTACAGAGTAAAAGTCGATGATCGCGTAGTACTTTCCGGACAATTCAGTGCTGATGATCCGACCTTAAGTGAAAATTTGAGAAAAACACTTCAGGATTTGAAAGTAGGGTATGCACAGTTTTTTGCGAATGCAGTTAATACAACCAATTCAGGTATCGATGTTGTGTTGGACTATAGTCATAAATGTGCATCCGGAAATTTGAAATTTTTATTTACCGCTAATTTTCAGGAAATGACTATTGATAAAATAAACATTCCAGCAGAATTGAATACATCTGAATCCAATCGCGAATATTTTTATAGTATACGTGAGCAAAACTTTTTATTAGCATCTGCTCCAAAATCAAAATTCGGATTTAGTCTTGAACATAGCTGGAATCGATTTACTTTAGGAACCAGGTTGAATTATTTTGGAGAAGTTACTTTATTGGGTTACGGTGACTTTGAAACATTACAACCAGAAGTTCCAACGAATGTGGACAATAGTATACGGGTACTTGATGAATACAAATATCGCCGCAGATGGGTACATGATATTTTTGCATCAGTCAAAATTGTCGAAGGAGCAACAATTTATCTTGGTGTAGATAATCTATGGAATGTACATCCTGATTTAGGATATGCTCCGGGTGCATCTGATTGGGCTTATAATAATGAAACAGGCGGTCCATGGGATGCCGTTCAAATGGGAGGTAATGGCAGGCGATTATTTGCCCGTATAGGTTTTAATTTTTGATTACTTCTTTTAAAATTTATAAAAATAGCCGGTATAAAAATGCCGGCTATTTTTTTGTCGTATTTTTTCATTGGTGTAA
>JAYVIT010000268.1:0-6894 GCA_043769965.1 Saprospiraceae bacterium | reverse complement strand
CCACAATTCGGAGTGTGTTTGAGTTTTTGTTTGATTGTGTCTAAGGAGAAAAAGTAAAAAGAACTAGGAAACACTGAAAAATAGATTTTGAATATTCCTTAAAAGATAAATCCTTATTGAATATGTATGCTAAATGTAGCTTCTAAAATAAGTAATTTCAATAATCACACACACACACACATCTACATCCCAACAACACTGTTGGGACAGAATTGCGGGAGTAGCTCAGTTGGTAGAGCATTAGCCTTCCAAGCTAAGGGTCGCGGGTTCGAGTCTCGTCTCCCGCTCAAAGCAGAATGGCTAAAGTTTTTATTAGCCATTTCCGCGAAGTGTAGAATTAAATATTATCAGTCCAAAGGGTATTGGTAAATTTTGTAAGTAACAATGAGTACTAGGAAGGTACTTTAACCTGATCCTTTAATTTCCAGCCAATGTAGCTCAGGGGTAGAGCACTTCCATGGTAAGGAAGGGGTCAAGGGTTCAATTCCCTTCATTGGCTCAAAGAATTAGATTTAATATTATCATTAAAACTTTAAAGTAAAAATAGTCACCAATGGCAAAGGAAACATTTAATCGGTCAAAACCTCACGTCAACGTAGGTACCATAGGTCACGTCGATCATGGAAAAACAACCTTGACTTCTGCAATTACATCTGTACTTTCAGAGCAAGGTCTAGCAAAGAAAACAGACTACGATTCAATCGACAACGCACCTGAAGAAAAAGAAAGAGGTATTACGATCAATACAGCTCACATTGAATATGAAACGCTGAAAAGACATTATGCTCACGTGGATTGTCCAGGTCACGCCGACTATGTAAAAAACATGGTTACGGGAGCTGCACAAATGGATGGAGCAATTCTGGTCGTTGCAGCAACTGATGGTCCTATGCCACAAACAAGGGAACATATTCTACTTGCACGTCAGGTTGGAGTACCTAAGATTGTTGTCTATATGAATAAAGTAGATCTTGTAGATGATAAAGAGATGCTCGACCTTGTAGAAATGGAAGTAAGAGAGCTTCTCGACAAATACAAATTTGATGGAGAAAATACGACTATAATAAGAGGATCAGCCTTAAAAGCATTGGAAGGTGATGCGGATGGAAAAAAATCTATTCAGGATTTAATGGACGCTGTTGATAAGGATATACCAGAACCAATACGTCTTGTTGATCAACCTTTCCTTATGCCAGTAGAAGATGTGTTTTCTATCACAGGTCGTGGTACAGTTGCTACAGGTAGGATAGAAAGAGGTATTATTAAAGTTGGTGAAAGTGTTGAGCTAATAGGAATGCAGGCACCAGGTGAAAAACCTTTAACCTCGACCATTACGGGAGTTGAAATGTTCCGTAAATTATTGGATAGAGGAGAAGCTGGAGACAATGCTGGACTTTTATTAAGAGGAATTGAAAAAGAAGATGTTCGTAGAGGTATGGTTATTTGCGCACCGGGTTCTGTTAAACCACATATGAAATTCAAATGTGAAGTGTACGTACTTTCTAAAGATGAAGGCGGAAGACATACACCATTCTTCAAAGGATACAGACCTCAATTCTTTTTTAGAACTACAGATGTAACTGGAGAAGTATTTCTGCCTGAAGGAGTAGAAATGGTTATGCCTGGTGATAATATCTCACTTGAAGTCAATTTGATCAACCCAATTGCTATGGAGAAGAATCTTCGTTTTGCAATCAGGGAAGGGGGCCGTACTGTTGGAGCAGGTCAGGTAACTGAAATTTTGGATTAAAAATAGAAATGTATTTTTCAGATTCAATTGAAATAGTATTAGTGAAAAAAATTGAATCTGAATAATACGGGCATAGCTCAACTGGCAGAGCGACGGTCTCCAAAACCGTAGGTTGAGGGTTCAAGTCCTTCTGCCCGTGCAAAAGAAAAAAATGCAATGGATAAGATCTTACTGTATTTGAGAGAAAGTTACAATGAGCTGATGGATAAAGTATCCTGGCCAACCAGACAAAATTTGGTTGATAGCGCTAAAGTTGTTGTTGTTTCTGCTTTGATGTTGTCTGTTCTGGTTTTTGTGATAGACTTTATGGTTAATCAGGTTCTCAGTTTTGTATATAGCATTTAATAACCACCAAAATGAGTGAAGAAAAAAGGTGGTATTCATTAAGAGTTATAAGTGGAAAAGAAAAGAAAATCCGCGAAAGACTGGAATTGGAAGTAAATAGATCGGGATGGAGTGAGATTGTTACACAGGTAATAGTGCCATCCGAGAAGGTTTATAAAATTAGAAATGGCAAAAAAGTAATCATGGAAAGGAATATCCTTCCTGGTTACTTACTCGTTGAAGCTGTTCCTTCAAAATTGAGTGGAGAAGTTGTTCAACATCTTGCTAATATGCCTGATATCATTCATTTTCTGGGTAAAAATAAACCCATACCGATGACTCAGGTTGAAGCAAATAGAATGTTGGGTAAAGTAGATGAATCACAGGAAGTTGGTGAAACCATGATTGAGCCATTTATTCCTGGTGAAACTGTAAAAATAATTGATGGTCCTTTCAATGATTTCATAGGAGACATTAAGGAAGTCAATGAGGAAAAAAAGAAAGTAAAAGTTATTGTAAAAATTTTCGGCCGGGGTACAGAAGTAGAATTGAATTTCATGCAGGTCGAAAAAACGAATTAAATAAAATACTATGGCAAAGGAAATTGAAGGATTTATAAAATTACAAGTTAAAGGTGGAGCGGCTAATCCAGCACCACCAGTAGGTCCTGCTCTGGGTTCTAAAGGTGTAAACATTATGGAGTTTTGTAAACGCTTTAATGCAAAGACTCAGGATCAGCCAGGCAAACTTTTACCAGTTGTAATCACATTATATAAAGATAAATCATTTGATTTTGTGGTTAAGACTCCTCCCGCCGCAGTTCAACTTATTGAAGCTGCAAAAATCAAAGGTGGATCTCCTGAACCAAACAGAAAAAAAGTTGGATCAGTAAGTTGGGAACAGGTAGAACAAATTGCAAAAGATAAAATGACAGACTTAAATGCCTTTACTCTTGAATCCGCAATGAAAATGATTGCAGGTACAGCAAGAAGTATGGGATTGACTGTTTCGGGGAATGCTCCTTGGCAGAATTAAAATCTATTTTTTAATAGGGAGTTTCGTGAAAAGCGGAACGCTAAAACCTAAAACGCATATATATGGCACAGTTAACAAAGAAGAGAAAACAAATCAATGGCAAGGTTGATGCAAAAAAAATGTACAACCTGGAAGAAGCCTGCGCCCTCGTCAAAGAAGTGAATACAACGAAGTTTGATGCTTCAGTTGATTTGCATATCCGTTTAGGAGTTGATCCAAGAAAACCGGATCAAGCAATACGTGGTACTGTAATACTTCCAAATGGTACCGGTAAAACTAAAAAAGTACTCGTCCTCTGTACTCCTGAAAAAGAAGCTGATGCAAAAGCATCAGGAGCAGATTATGTCGGACTGGATGACTACATCCAAAAAATTGAAGCCGGTTGGACTGATGTTGATATCATCATCGCAATGCCAACTGTGATGGCTAAACTAGGTAAGATAGGAAAGATTTTAGGTCCAAGAGGATTGATGCCGAATCCAAAAACAGGCACAGTTACCATGGATATAGTTGCAGCCGTAAATGATGTTAAAGGTGGTAAAATTGCTTTTCGGGTAGATAAATTCGGAATCATTCATTCTCCAATTGGAAGAGTGTCGTTTACTGCTCAAAAGTTGAAAGAGAATTGCGCAGAATTATTGGGTGCTATAAATAAAATGAAACCATCTTCTGCAAAAGGTGCATATTTTAAAACCATTTCAATGGCTTCCACCATGAGTCCAGGTATTAATATTGATACCAAGGTTTATCATTAATTTTTATTAATTCAATTATTAGAATCATGACCAGAGAAGATAAATCAAACGCTATACAGGAACTAAAAGAAAAATTTTCAAAAGCACAGTTTTTCTATGTTACAGATTCGTCTACACTTACAGTAGAGCAAGTGAATCAATTTCGTAGAAAATGCTTTGAACAAGGCATTGAAATGCAGGTAGTAAAAAACAAATTAGCAATCAAAGCACTTCAAAGTTTAGAAGCAGAAAGAGGATTCGAACCTTTATATTCTGCTTTCGAAGGCCCTTCTTCAATTCTGTTTACGGATACAGCTGCAACACCAGCGCGCTTAATAAAAGCATTCCGCGAGACGCATGAAAGACCACTTTTGAAAGCTGCATATATCGATACAGCAGTTTATACCGGAGATGATCAATTGAAAGTATTAGTTGCATTGAAAACTAAAAATGAATTGATCGGAGATTTGATCATGATATTACAGTCACCTGCAAAAAATGTAATCGGAGCATTGAATTCCGGTGGACAAAAAATAGCAGGAATTGTGAAAGCACTCGAAGAAAGAGCAAGTGCTTAAATAAATTTGGCTTCCAAGTAGAATACGCATACATTTTTTAACAATTGAAAACAAAGAATCATGGTTGATGTAAACGCTTTAGCAGATCAGTTAGTAAATCTTACTATTAAAGAAGTAAGCGAACTGGCTTCTGTACTAAAAGACAAGTATGGCATAGAGCCTGCTGCTGCTGCTGTTGCAGTTGCTGCTGCACCTGCTGCAGGTGGAGCTGCTGCTGCGGAAAAAACAGAATTTGATGTCATCCTCAAATCCGGTGGTGCCAACAAATTAAATGTCATTAAAGAAGTAAAAAACTTATTGAACTTAGGTCTTAAAGAAGCTAAAGACCTGGTAGATGGTGCTCCATCTGCTTTAAAGCAAGGAATATCCAAAGAAGAGGCAAACTCTTTGAAAGATACTTTAACAGCTGCTGGCGCTGAGATTGAAGTAAAATAATTTACTAAACAGCACAACAGTATACCTTTGATAAAAAAGGAATACATATATGCTTGGCTTAGATCATGTAATTACATTATCTAGGCCATTCATTGTTTGATTTAATATATTGGGAATTGGTTTTTAAAATATATAATAATAAATGGCTTCCACTGCATCTAAATCACAACTGAGAACAAGATTTAATTTCGGAAAAGCACCACTTAATGTGCCTTATCCGGATTTTCTTGAAATCCAGTTAAAATCATTCAAAGAGTTTTTTCAATTAGAAACAACTCCTGATAAAAGAATTAATGAAGGTCTCTTCAAAGTATTTAAAGAGAACTTTCCAATTTCTGATGCCAGGAATATTTTCGTTTTGGAATTCCTCGATTATTATGTGGATCCTCCAAGATATACCATCGATGAATGCGTACAAAGAGGTTTGACTTTTTCTGTACCATTGAAGGCACGTTTGAGACTTTCCTGTAATGATGAGGAACACGTGGATTTCAAAACCATCGAGCAGGATGTATTTCTTGGGAACATTCCTTATATGACACCTAAAGGAACATTCTGCATAAATGGTGCTGAGCGTGTTGTTGTTTCTCAGTTACATAGATCTCCTGGTGTATTTTTCAGTCAGACGTATCACCCAAATGGTACCAAAATATTTTCTGCAAGGGTAATTCCTTTTAAAGGAGCCTGGATGGAATTTGCTACTGACATCAACATGGTGATGTATGCATATATCGACAGAAAAAAGAAATTTCCGGTTACCACATTGCTTCGTGCAATTGGATTTACTTCAGATAAACACATACTCCACTTGTTTAATCTTGCTGAAGAAATAAAAACCACAGCAAAAGATTTGAAAAAAGCAATTGGAAGAAAACTTGCCGCACGTGTATTGAGACGATGGACCGAAGATTTTGTCGATGAAGATACTGGTGAGTTAGTAACCGTTGAACGAAATGAAATCATCCTCGAAAGAGATACGATTTTGGATGAAGATAATATCAAACAAATTGCGGATGCTTCTGTAGATTCAATCATATTACAGAGAGAAGATATCACAGAAGATTATTCTATCATCTACAATACATTACAAAAAGATCCTTCCAGTTCTGAAATGGAAGCGGTGATACATATCTATCGCCAATTAAGAGGAAGTGATCCACCGGATGATGATACAGCAAGAGGTATCATTGATAAATTATTTTTCTCCGACAAGAGATATAATCTTGGAGAAGTAGGCCGGTATAAAATAAATAAAAAACTTAATCAAAAAACGTCAGATACTACTTTGGTCTTGACCAAAGAAGACATCACTGAAATTGTAAAGTATTTGATTTCATTGATCAATCAGAAAGCAGAATTGGATGATATCGATCATTTAAGTAATAGAAGAGTTAGAACAGTTGGTGAACAATTATTCGCACAATTTGGTGTTGGTCTCGCAAGGATGGCAAGAACAATCAGAGAGCGTATGAATGTACGTGACAATGAAGTGTTCACACCAATTGATTTGATCAACGCAAGAACACTTTCTTCAGTTATCAATTCATTTTTTGGTACGAGTCAGTTGTCACAATTTTTGGATCAGACTAATCCTTTATCTGAAATTACTCACAAGAGAAGAATTTCGGCTCTGGGACCTGGTGGACTTTCAAGGGAGCGTGCAGGATTTGAAGTCAGGGACGTTCACTATTCGCATTATGGAAGGTTATGTACCATTGAAACTCCGGAAGGTCCAAACATTGGATTGATTTCTACTTTATGCGTACATGCGAAAATCAATTCCATGGGATTTTTGGAAACTCCATATTGGAAAATTGATTCTGGTAAAGTAAATATCAAACACGGTATACAATACTTATCGGCGGAAGAAGAGGATTATGCAAAAATTGCGCAGGCGAATGTGGCTGTAGATAAAAAGGGAGAATTCCACATGACCAAATTGAAAGGTCGTGAGCATGGAGAGTTTCCTGTATTGGAACCAGAAGAGTTGGATTACATGGACGTTGCTCCAAATCAGATCGTCGGTGTTTCTGCTTCA
>JAYVIT010000267.1:0-9927 GCA_043769965.1 Saprospiraceae bacterium | reverse complement strand
GCAGTTGCATAAGCAATTGCTGCAGCTTTTGCTTGTTCGCGTGGCACTCCGGAAACTTTTTCGAGTTTATCGATGTCGAGTTTTAAAATATTTTCTTTAAAATCCTGGAATCCTTCTGTTCTAGTATCGATAAAATTTTTATCTACCAAATCTTCCTGAATGATGTAGTACAACATCATGTTTAACACGGCGACATTTGTTCCTGGTCGCAATTGCAAATGATGTGTAACATAATTTACAATTTCTGTTTTGCGGGGATCCAACACTATTGTTGTTTTTCCTTTCATAGCAAACTGTCTCAATTTTGCACCAGTAACGGGATGCCCATCGGTTGGATTTGCACCAATGATCATAATGGCATTTGTATATTTTAAATCTTCAATGGAATTCGTTGCAGCACCTGTTCCGAATGTGCGTTGCAATCCCAAAGCAGTTGGCGAATGACACACACGTGCACATCCATCAATATTATTAGTACCAATAACTGCACGAATAAATTTTTGCATTAAATAATTTTCTTCATTCGTACATCGTGCACTTGAAATTCCACCAATAGAATCCGGTCCGTATTTATTTTTTATTTCAATTAATTTATTTGCAATAAAATCATATGCCTCGTCCCAGGTAACTCTTTCAAGCACTCCGTTTTTGCGGATCTGTGGATACTGCAGTCGCTCGGGATGATTGTAAAAACGAAATGCATAGCGACCTTTCAAACAAGTATGACCCTGATTGACTTCTGCATCATAAGGAGCCTGGATGCTGAGGATCTTGCCATTTTTTACACTGACTTCCAGATTGCATCCTACACCACAATAGGTGCAAATCGTCCTGATCTTATCCTGACCAACCAAAGCTTTCGATTGAAATACATCTGAGATAGCAGAAGTCGGACAAGCTTGTGCGCAAGCACCACAAGAAACGCAATCTGATTCCATAAAGGTCTGATCCATTCCTTTGATAATCTTACTGTCAAAACCACGGCCCATTACGGATAATACCAATTGACCCTGCACCTCGTCGCACGCACGCACGCATCGATAGCACATGATGCATTTTGAAAGGTCGGAGGTCATGTAAGGATGGCTAAGGTCCTTTTTTCTATCAAGGTGATTTTTACCTTCCGGATATCTTACTTTCCTTATACCTACCCTTCCGGCCACATCCTGCAATTCACAATTGCCATTCACCTCACAGGTCAGGCAATCCAGCGGGTGGTCGGTCAGGACGAGTTCGATGATATTTTTTCTAAGTTTTTGAATGGATTCAGATTCAGTAGCTATGATCATGCCTTCTTCGACCGGAGTGTGGCAGGCAGCTACGGTGCGGATTCCACCATTCCCTGGCCTGGATACTTCAACACTGCAGACCCGGCAAGAACCGAAAGCCTCTAGATTTGGGGCATCACAAAGGGTTGGAATGAAATTATACTCGAAATGCCTTCTTACGAAGCTCAGGATGGTTTCTCCTGGTTTGATCTCATAGGCCTGGCCATTGATAGTGGCTTGCTTTACCGCTGGCTGATGAAAAAGATCCGGTGTTAAAAACTCAGTTTTCATGGCAAATCGAATTTGTGAAAGACCTACAAATTTAATGCAATAGGTTAATTTACAGGTACAAATGTTTCGCACCGACGGTGCAACAAATATCACCCACCTACGGTGCTACAAATACAATTACACCCATGTGTAATTGCATTTAAGCTATTAAGGCAATTTACAATTATATATTATCAGCCTCGTAGAGGCCGAATATATGTAGCCAATAAATAAAAATGATACATTAGCACCAGAGGTGCGGGATATTTCTAGGATGCGAAATATTAAAAATCATTCCGACAATTGAAATCATCAATTGAATCTATAAATTTAGAGATTAGCCATAAAAGATTAATTCTATATTTACGATCAAACTAATTCAAAAATGAAACGCAGAGACTTTCTTAAACAATCGAGTTTATTGGGCGGTATCGCAATCACTGCACCATCCATTATTTCTGAATCATTAGCAAAAGGCAAAAAGCCGAAATCCGTAACCATCATAGGTTCCGGTTTTTCCGGATTAGCTGCTGCATATGCTTTGAAAAAACAAGGAATACAAGTTACCATTTTAGAAGCGAGAAACCGGATTGGTGGTCGTGTATTCTCATTCAAACCAAAAACAACTTATGATAATGTGATAGAATTTGGTGCCGAATGGGTTGGCGAATCACATGAACGGGTGATTGCATTGTGCAAAGAATTCGGATTGGAATTATTCAACAATCAATTTGAATCGCATCTCACCTTTCAGGGTGAATATCAAAAAGCTAATGAATGGAAACTGAGTCCGGAACTTGACAAATTCTGGTCAGAAAAAGAAGAGATCTGGAAAACGTATTCTCTTGTACAAAAGAAAAGGCTTGATAAACAGGATTGGTGGCGATTTTTATCCAATAAAGGATTTAGCGATCGCGATTTGATGTTGCGCGAATTAATTGACAGCACGGATTTTGGTGAAAGCGTAAGACATATATCTGCATTTGCTGCATTTGCAGAATATGCAGAAAGCAGCGAACACAATGAAATGGATTTGAAAATCAAAAACGGCAATGGAATGTTAGCCGAAAAACTTGCAGATGCAGTTGGACGTGAATTTATTTTGATAAATACGAAAGCTGTTCATGTTCATCAGGATGTTAAGACAGGTGTGACTGTTCATTGTGAAAACGGAATAAAATATACTTCAGATAAATTAATTTGTACTGCTCCAACCTATTCCCTTCAAAAAATAAAATGGACACCAGAGCTTCCATCAATTCAAATTGATGCGATGAATTCCTTGCAGTATGCGCGAATCGGAAAATTCCCAATGGTATTTTCTGAGCGATTCTGGAAAGCAGAAAACTTTGACATGATCACAGATACACCTGCACATTATTTTTATCATGCTACTAAAGATCAACAAGGCAAACCAGGAGTATTGATATCCTATGCAATTGGAGAAAAAGCTGATGTGCTTGCATCCGTTAATCAAGCGCAACGCGAAGCGATTATTCTGGAAGCCTTGAAACCTGCATTCGGTGATGTCAGTAAATATTTAAATAAAAGTCTGATGTATTATTGGGGAATTGATGCCTACTCAAAAGGTGCATACGCCATGTATGGAAAAAGCCAATGGTTTGGCACCATGCCGATTTTGAAACAGCATCATATGCATACCCATTTTGCAGGCGAGCATTTAGCGGATTGGCAGGGATTTATGGAAGGGGCGATTAATAGTGGGGAGGAGGCAGTCGTGGAAATGATGGCGTGATTGTGTTAGTTGCAAGTTGCAAACTTGCAACAACGGCAAGTTGTAAACAACAAGTGCAACAACCGATATTTAAATGAAAGCATGTACATCTGTTGCAAGTTAAAAACTTGCAACAACTAGTGAATATAAGGAGCGAGTTTTAAAACATGTTTCTGATAAGTATAAACATCTTTAGGCTTTTCCAAAACCATTTGCTCTAGCAATCTGAAAATATTCTCAGAGTTCCATTCAAATGCTTCGGTCATCAATGCAACATCCGTCATAACTTTCAACTGATTTTTGTCCAATTCTCTTTTAAAAAATGATTTCTGTTTAAAAATAATTATACAATGTTGCTCAGCTTCTGCCCTATTATCTTGAAATTTAGAATGTATCATTGATGTGATCTTTTCCCTGATCTGCCACATGGCTAATGGAACTGTATCCACAAGTTGCAATGCGATGTTGCTTTCTGTAAATCGCTCAAGTGTAGCATGACTTGTTTTATATTCCTTATTGGTTGAAATTTTTTGTTGCTCTTTAGCTGCAAGTTTTTCAAGGTTTTTATCCAAAGGTCTGAATCCATATTTGTAATAAAACCAAAATGCACCGGATTCAATACCTTCAGGATTTCCCAATCCATATTGATAGGGCTCTACTTCGAAGTAATCAATTGAAAAAACTTGCCTATATGTTCTCATCAATTGACACAATATATATCCTGACTCTCCACCACGGAACCAATCAAAAATATTAATACCGAATAAGGCTCTTCGTCCAAGAATCCATGCACCTCCATATGCTGTAGGATAGCCATTTCGAAATAAAGTATAACCGACATACGATTCTATTGGCAACTGCCTTTCCGGAATCATAGTAAATAATGCAATTGAAATTCCACGCTCCAATTTATAATATCGTAAACTCTTCTCATCCATATAGCTCAGAGGTTCTGTTTCACGCTGAAGTAGGATCAGTTTCATTTTGCAGATCCGAATCAATTCATTTCTGTTGCTGATGTTTAATTCAGTTGCTTTTTCAATAGGAGAATTTAACAATAATTGATGATCAAATTTTTTCATCACCTGGTCGTGATAATAAATTTCCTGAACAGAATATTTATTAAATGATTTACTCCAGTCAATATTTTTTAATTGGACAACAAAAGTTAGTTTTAATGCATCAAAAAAATAATCTTTAATCGCGGGTAGATCTTTCAATCGATCAAACTCTGCAAGTAAGAATCGAAGAATATTTTTTTCTTTAACTTTTAACGAACTTAGAAGAGCTGCATTTTCATCTTCAACTGCTGTAATTTCCTTTTCCACTTCCGGCAGAGTAAACTTTAAAATATTTTTGAATTCTTCCCCTCGCTCATCAAATCCATTTAAACTTACCGGAATCTCATTTTGAATCATCCAACTTACCAGATCTATAGAAAAATTGGAAACAACTTCAGTAAATGGCAGCCCACTGTTAATCCATTTACTTTTATCCCTTGAATTCATTTTTTTCAAATGAATAGAAATCCGATGTAGTTCTCCTTTTGCTAAAACAAGTAGTTCAAGATTTGCCGGATGAGCACAAATAAAAATTAAAGTGTAATTGTATTTTTCTAGTAAATGATTTTGAGGAAGCGCTGAATTGCATAATTCTTTTAAGCAATCTTTTTTTTGATGATTACTTAATTCGTCATAGCGAAATAAAACTTCCTGGAGAAGTTTTAAAAGACTTGAAAAAGTGGTTTTCATTTCAAAGCTAAAAATAGCAAAACCTCCGAGGTTTTTGAAACCTCGGAGGTTTTTGCTTCGCAAAAAAAACCCGAGAAAACTTCCCCGGGTTTAGATCTTAAGCCAAATTAATTTGGCATTCAAGCATCGATTACTTTCTTACAGCGTCAGAAAGTCCTTTTCCAGCTTTAAATTTTGCCACGCGTCTTTTGGCAATTTTAATTGGTTTGCCTGTTGCAGGATTTCTACCTGTTCTGGCTTTACGGTCAGCAGTTGAAAAAGTACCGAATCCAACAAGGATTACGCTTTCTCCTTTTTTAAGACTTTTTTCAATTGAAGTCAAAATTGTATCCAGTGCTGTTCCAGCCTGTACTTTAGTAATTTCCGCATCTTTAGCAATAGCGGCAATCAAATCAGCTTTATTCATGTTTTAAATTTTAATGGTTAAATTTACACCACAAATATATATTAGATTTTTTGTTTATACAATACACATATAAAAATAATTTATATCTGGAGAGCCTGAAAGATCGACCTTGCAGCTTAGAATCTTTTCTAAATGCCTGTAAAATAAGCATCTCCGATAAACTCACCTACTCAAAAGCCTGAAAAATGGATAGATTTAAAAGATACCATCTAAGCCTGATTCTTATATTTTTTTTTGGTTTGGTTGCATTTTCAACTGCCTGCAATAGAAAAACGGGCTGCCCCGGAGAAGATGCAACAGTCAAAGTTGATAAAAAAGGGAACCCAAAATCAAAACCGAAATCAGGTCTTTTTGATAAAAAGATGACTAAAAAGGTACAGCATAAATAAATCAGGTCTGGAAATCTCTGATCCATTTTCTGTCGGACCAAATCTCTCCAAAAGTATTAAAAGTAACAACCAGCCAAAAAACCAAAAGGCCAGGAAATACAACAACCCACCAGGCAGAAGGATTGCCCCGTGCTGCAAACATCATAGTCCCCAGACTTATATCATCTAAGGCCAATCCAAATCCTAAAAAGGAAAGACTGGCTTCCAATAAAATGATATTTGCAATTCCGAATGCAAGAATAGGAATGATATCAGAAATTATTTTTGGCAATATATGCTTCCAATAAATCATTGTTTTGGTCTGGCCAATTGCAATAATTGAGTTGATGTATAGTTCGTTTGATGCTGCTAATGTAAATACTCTTGCATATTTTGCAACAATAGGAATGTATACCAAGGAGATGATAAAAGCTAAACTCAAAACATCCGGATTCTTTATGATCTGAAGCAGTATTAATAAAATTAAGATAACCGGAATTGATTTCATGATTTCAATATATCTCAATCCGATAAAATCCATTTTAAATGAGTATTGAGGTGACTTATTTAGAAAATAAACTCCTAAAAACAAAATACCAAGTTGTAATGCAATTAAGAAAAGAAACAATGAAAAATTCAATCCTTTCCATTCGACTTCCACAATGATGGTGTAAAAAAACAAAAGCAGAAAGACTGTAAATAAAACTATTGATAACAATGACATTTTTTCAAATCGCTGTGATTGGAAACTAAATACTGACCCTATAAATATGCCCAGTATTCCCGAAATTAAAACTGTAAGAATTGCCAACCATAAACTTTTGTGTAAACCATAAATACAACCTGCGAATGTATCTCTACCAAGATCATAAGATCCAAGCAAATAGAATTCTCCTTTTTGATTTTTTGAAAATGGTGGCAACCAGGCAGATTCTGCATCCATTTCTTTTGCATCCAATTTCATAATAGGCCAGATTGAAAAATCATAATTCAATTTATGATAATCATATTGAGCTTCAGCACTCAGATCCGCAAGCAATTGGCTTCCATCATCCGGTTTAGAATTGAAAAGGAATAACTGCCATTCTCCTTTGTACTTGCATAGAATCGGTTGATTACCTATTGCCACTTTTGTAAAAAACAAAGAACACAAAATCAAATGCAATGAAAGCATCAACAGTTTATGGCTTTTCCAGAATTGCTTATATCGATACATTAATTTCATTTGCTTTTAACAATTCTTGGATCCACCAATCGAAGCAGCAAATCGGAAATAATAAATCCTAAGATCGTTAATGCTGATCCCAATAAAAATAAAAATTGAACAACAGGCCAATCTCTCATCGATATAGACAGAAACATCAACCGGCCTAATCCAGGTACGCTAAAAATTTGTTCTATAATTAAAGAACCGGATATCAGGGCAGGAAAAATTCCGGCAAACCAGGCGATCAACGGTATCAATGCAAGAGGTAATGCTTCTATATACAATGCTTGCTTATAGCTTAGTCCCGTGCTCAATGCCCTTTTCCAAAATAGTTTTTGCAAATTTTCTTCCAAACCATTCTTGATCAGTCTTACTAAATATGCAAGTGCAGGAAGTATCAAACATAGCAATGGCAGAATAAGATATTGTGGATAATAAAACCAAATTGAAAAAGGATTATCAGATGATATCATTTGAAAACCTGATGGAAACCAATGCAACACATCCGGATTTGCAAAAAGTAAAAGCAACATTGTTGCCAGCCAAAATCCCGGAATAGAATGAATCCATATTAATACACTATCAATACTCTTCATGAGTATTGAATCTGGAAATCGAATCCTCCTGAACGCAATCCATATACTTAAAATAATAATTAGTAAGATAGCCGGAATTTGTAAAATCAATGACCAGGGTAAAGCAGTTGCTATTTTTTTACTTACCGCAACACCATCGATCAATGAATTTCCAAAATTGAATGTACAATATGACATAAGTTTTTGATGGAATTCATTATGAAGACCATTCCATTTGAATACTGGTAATATGGAATTTAAATCATTTTCATCGTTCTTTTCCGGAATAATTGTAAAATAAAAAAGTGGTTCCTTAATTTGTTGAATGGATGCACGCTCATTCAGAGAAATATCTTCAGCTTCCATGAGTTCATCATAACTTCCCGGAATCAATCTGATCATCCAAAGACTAATTAGCATTATCAGTAATAACACTAAAAATCCGCTCAACAACCGTCTAATAATGAAGCTTATCATGCAAGAAGTAAAGATATCCCGTTCTTTTGAAATTCCGTAACTTCGAGCCACAATTGATCCCAACAGTATTGTTGGGAGACAATGGTTAATGGATATAACGAACGAATTACTTCGATCTGCTTGTGGCAGAAAATATAAATTACACACTGTTTGATACTTATAACAAACATCGAATTAGTAAAATGAAAAAAGGAAACATATCAATGTGGATTGTTTTCCAAAAATCCTGTTGGGTTAATTTGTCTATATTCTTTTACCTGTTTTTATCTGGCATAGGTAATCAAATTCTTTCCCAATCCAACGAAGGCACAGAATTCTGGTTTACTTTTCTAGAACATCGAGATCAGAATAATCAAAGAGTGTGCATGATTACATCCAAATACAATGCGTCCGGACTGATTGAATTACCTGCAATTGGATGGAGCCAGGCAGTCAATATTGCAGCCAATACAGTTCAAATTATTCAAATTCCAGCTAAAGCAGAAATGCTTTCTAATGAAATAATTGATGAAACGGCAGTGCGAGTCACAACAAATGTTCCATCATCAGTCTATATGCATCAGTATCATCAAATGAGATCGGATGCTTCATTAGTACTTCCCGTTCCTTCATTGGGTAATGATTATTACATCATGAGTTATACTGCTTATGAAAACAATGACGACCTCTATCCTTCTGAATTTGCAATTGTAAGCATTGAAGATGGAACTGAAATTGAAATCACCTCGTCTGCAACTACTAAAGGTGGAATGACGAATGGAAGTAAACAAACAATCATTTTGAATAAAGGTCAAACCTATCAGGTGCAAGGCGCAACAGTAAATGACGATCTTACCGGAAGTTATGTGAGTGCAACAAAACCGATTGCAGTATTCAGTGGAAACCGTTGGACACAAATTCCTCACGGCTGCGGCAACAGAGACAACTTGCTTGAACAAATGTATCCAATCGATAGCTGGGGAAAAGAATTTGTAATGACCCCAACAAAAAATACTACGAATGATATTTTCAGAATACTTGCTGCTTATGATAATACAACAATTGAAATTTATGACAAAGGAAATGTATTGAATCAAAGTTTTGTACTTAACAAAGGAAATTGGCGTGAACTCCAGATGGATGCAAATGCCCGTTATGTAAAATCTTCGCAAGCTATTTTGTTAGCTCAATTTTTAGTTGGAGGAAATTGCAATGGACATAATCAGATTGGTGATCCTTCTATGGTATTATTAAACAGTCTTGAACAATACCGTGATACGGTCACTTTATACAATTCTCCATTTGAAGATATTCTCGAAAATTACATCAATATCGTAATGAAAGCACGCGATACATCCACATTTCAACTGGATGGACGGACTTTATCCAGTTTCAATTCACAATTTCAAACAATAGGACCTCAAGACGAATTTGCATATGCACAAATTGACGTCAAGGAAGGTGCACATACTATTATTGGTGGAGGCTGCGGTGTAATCGCCATTGCATATGGTTATGGATATGCGGAATCATACGCTTATGGAGGAGGTGCCAATTTTACTAAGATCAATAATTTGCCATTGCCAGATGGAGGCTGTCTCAACGATACCTTATTATTTAAATCCGGACTTCCAGAAAACAGGTATTCAGTTGAATGGGATTTCGGAAATGGCAATCACTCCAATCTTCATGTTGTAACACAGATCTACGATCAATTGGGAAAATTTACAATCAAATTAAAATACACATCGCTATGTCTTAATACCACGGATTCAATTTCGAAAGATATTTTTATTACATTGAGAAGAGACCTAATGGCATTTGGTGATACAACTGTTTGTGTTGGTGATAGCGTGTTATTGTATGCAAATGATAAACCGAATTCAAATTA
>JAYVIT010000266.1:0-2118 GCA_043769965.1 Saprospiraceae bacterium | reverse complement strand
TTGGTGGGCCGATTGTCATACCGATATGCATCATTTAGTTTTTAATCCAAATGATCACACGATGATATTAAATGCAAATGATGGTGGAATATTTGCAAGTTATGATGAAGGAGACACCTGGACAGAATATGCAAACGGATTAAGTGCAACGGAAATTTATCACGCTGCACAAAGTAAATTAGATCATACCATAGTAAGTATTGGGACACAAGATAATGGCGAATTATATTACGGCGATCCAACCTGGTATTGTAATCGCGGTGGAGATTGGGGTGCAAGAATGTGGTTCGATTATTTAACTTATAATCGCGTTTATTATTATCATGGAACAAGAAGAATTGTAACAGGTGGTGATCAAAATTGGAATTCGCCAATTGCAGATCCGGATGCTGGCTCTGTGCGCATGGCATTTACTCCTGCAGCAACACAAACAGGTTTTGTTACTCAATATGAAGTTTGGAGAAGCGATAATTTGGAGTCAGCATCTCCCGATTGGCTCGCTTTAACTGCAATGAATAAGGAAGTGAAAGGCATTGCTGTTTCTCCAGTTGATGCTAATAATGTTTATGTAGTGAGAGCAGATAGTAAAATAATGCATACTACAAATGCACTTGATGCTACTCCAACCTGGGTAACCACTTCTGCACCGGCAGGAACAAGTTTCAGAGCAGGACTTTCAGTTTCTAAATACGATCCCGATGTGGCATATTTATTTAGTTATAGTTATGTATACAGAACAGATGATGCAGGTGCAAGCTGGACAAATATTTCTTATGATCTTCCGGGAAGTAATATTGTTGGAATTTATTTAGATGATTACAGTACAGATGAATCCATTTATGTAGCCAGTGCAATTGGTGTATTTTATCACAATATAACAATGGATCACTGGGATAATTATTCCACCGGATTACCAACAGTTGCCAATATTCAGGATCTGATGATGTATAATGATGGAAGTCCGAATTCTGTTTTGCGTGTTGGATATTATGGAAAAGGTGTTTGGGAATCACCATTATATCAACCATTTCCTATTCCGGCTGCTGCATTTACCTCTGATATTAATGTAGTTTGTCCGGGCACAAGCGTACAATTTACAGATGCATCCACAGATAATACGGAAAGTATTTTATGGGAATTTGAGGGAGGAACTCCTGCAACATCCACACTTGAAGATCCTGTTATATTTTATGATGTTCCCGGTACATATAATGTTACATTAACTGCAAGTAATGCAAACGGAAGTGATGCCGAAATTAAAACTTCCTTTATTACAGTATCCGCAATTAATGATATTCCATTAGAAGAGGAATTTCAAACTGCTTTTCCTCCTTATCAATGGACAGAAGAAGATGCAAATGATGATGATGTTTTCTGGTATCAAACAACTGCTGCGGGTGGTTATGATATGAGTACAAAATCGATGTTATTCGATAATTATTACAATGAAACTGCAGGTGCAAAAGATGCGATGGTTACTCCGCAATATGATCTTAGTAACGCATTAAATGCAGAACTCACTTTTGACTATGCTTATGCAAAATGGAGTGACGGATATCCTGATTCCCTTGCAATTTTGATCACAACTGAGTGTGGTGATACATGGACACAACTCTGGGTAAAATCTGGTAACGACCTCGCAACTGCTCCTGATTACACCGCTGATCTTTGGGTTCCTACTGCTGATCAATGGAGAACAGATACCATAGATCTTGTTGATTATTTAGGAGAAGAAAAAGTTGCCATTGCATTTCAAAATATCGGACATTACGGTCAGGGAATCTATTTGGATAATATCAATATAAGAGGAGAAATTTTTCAAAGTGTAGTATCAAATGATATTATTCCATTTACAATTTATCCGAATCCGGCTAACGATATTGTAACAATTGATCTTAATACACCAAAAAATATTTCTGTAACAATTAATTTAGTTAATCTGCAGGGTGAAATAATTTTAAGTAAAGAAATAAAAACTTTTTCCGGAATAACTCAAACAACATCGTTAGATGTTAAAGATCTTTCTGCAGGTACTTATTTTATTCAATTGAGTGATGGTGAAAATGTTTTGGGTGAGAAGAAGATGGTGAAGATGTGATATTCCGCAAAGTCCCTCAC
>JAYVIT010000265.1:0-4362 GCA_043769965.1 Saprospiraceae bacterium | reverse complement strand
TGGAACATGATGATGCTAACCGTGCGTTGATGGGATCTAACATGCAACGTCAGGCTGTGCCTTTAATTCGTCCGCATGCACCTATTGTTGGTACAGGATTGGAAGCGAAAGTCGCACACGATTCAAGAATGTTGATTACTGCAGAAGGAGAAGGAATTGTAGAATTTGTAGATGCAACCAAGATTGTAATCCGATATGACCATACTGCAGAAGAAAAATTGATTTCATTTGAAGAAAATGTCAAAGAATATCCGCTAACAAAATTTGCAAGAACGAATCAGGCAACTTGTATAAATCTGAAACCAATTGTAAAAAAGGGTGATCGCGTAAGTCTTGAAACTATTCTTTCAGATGGTTATGCAACTGAGAATGGAGAATTGGCATTAGGACAAAACTTGCAGGTCGCATTCATGCCCTGGAAAGGATATAACTTTGAAGATGCGATTGTAATTTCAGAAAGAGTTATTCAGGAAGATATTTTCACATCTATTCATATCGAAAGTTTTGAATTGGAAGTTCGCGATACAAAACTTGGAGAAGAAGAATTAACCAATGATATTCCAAACGTAAGTGAAGAAGCAACCAAAGATCTCGATGAAAATGGTATCATCAGAATTGGTGCCAATGTGGAAGAGGGAGATATTCTAATTGGAAAGATTACACCGAAAGGTGAAACGGATCCAACTCCGGAAGAAAAATTATTGCGCGCAATATTTGGTGATAAAGCAGGAGATGTTAAAGATGCATCTTTGAAAGTACCACCATCAATCGAAGGAGTTGTCATTGACAAACAACTTTATGCAAGAGCAAAGAAGGATAAATTCCAAAAAGTTCAGGAGAAAGATTTATTAACTCGTTTGGATGACAAGCACGATGTTGCATTGAACGAGCTAAAGACAATTTTGATCGACAAACTTTTGAAATTGATTAAAGATCAGGTTTCTTCAGGGATTAAGAGTATTTATGGTGAAGAACTAATCGCAAAAGGATCCAAATACACAAATCCATTATTAAAGAAAATTGATTTTACTAAAGTTGATTATTTCAACTGGACAAAAGAAACCGCTAAAAATCAATTGGTTTCTAAACTGCTTCACAATTACAACATTAAAGTAAATGAAGAAGTAGGAAAATACAAAAGAGAAAAATTCAACATCAGTATCGGAGACGAATTACCAGCTGGTGTATTGAAATTAGCAAAAGTTTATATCGCTAAAAAGAGAAAACTGAAAGTAGGTGATAAGCTTGCAGGCCGCCACGGTAATAAAGGTATCGTTTCTAAAATTGTTCGTGTTGAAGACATGCCGTTCTTGGAAGATGGTTCTCCTGTGGATATCGTATTGAATCCATTAGGCGTACCTTCAAGGATGAACCTTGGACAAATCTTTGAAACGGTATTGGGATGGGCCGGTGTAAAATTGGGATTGCATTTCGCTACACCGATTTTTGATGGTGCAACGATACACGACATTTACGCGCATATTGAAAAAGCAAATTTGCCTCAATTCGGTCAGACGTATTTGAGTGATGGTGAAACAGGTGATCGTTTCCATCAACAGGCTACTGTCGGTGTAATTTACATGTTGAAATTATCTCACATGGTTGACGATAAAATGCACGCGAGATCAATCGGTCCATATTCATTGATCACGCAGCAGCCATTAGGAGGTAAGGCTCAGTTTGGAGGTCAGCGATTTGGAGAGATGGAGGTTTGGGCACTTGAAGCATTTGGTGCTGCAAATATTCTCCGCGAGTTATTGACGATCAAATCAGATGATATTATCGGTAGAGCCAAAGCATATGAAGCAATTGTAAAAGGAGATAATTTACCTGAACCGAATATTCCTGAATCATTCAATGTATTGATTCATGAGTTAAGAGGATTGGTACTTGATGTAAAATTTGAATAACGCTTTTAATTAAATTAAACATGGCATTTAAAAATAAAATCAATAAACAAGATCAGGAATTCGACAGGATAACCATTAGCCTGAGTTCTCCTGATGATATATTGGAGCGTTCATTTGGTGAGGTATTAAAACCGGAAACCATAAATTACCGCTCTTACAAACCAGAGCGAGATGGTCTTTTTTGCGAAAAGATTTTTGGTCCCGTTAAAGACTATGAATGTTATTGCGGAAAGTACAAACGCATTCGCTATCGTGGTATAGTTTGCGACCGTTGTGGAGTTGAAGTTACAGAGAAGAAAGTTCGTCGTGAGCGCATGGGTCACATAAAACTTGTTGTGCCTGTTGTTCATATCTGGTTTTTCAAATCGCTGCCGAATAAAATTGGTTACTTATTGGGATTGTCTTCCAAGAAATTGGAATCCATAATTTATTACGAGCGATTTGTTGTCATACAACCAGGTGTTGCTGCCGGTACAGGATCGAGTTATCTTGATTTAATTACAGAGGAAGAGTATTTTGAAGTTTTGGAATCATTGCCAAAAGAAAATCAAATGCTCGATGATAAAGATCCCAACAAGTTTATTGCTAAGATGGGAGCTGAAGCTGTGTATGATTTATTGTTGCGTTTAAACCTGGATGATCTGTCATTTAATCTACGTCACCAGGCTTCAAATGAATCTTCACAACAACGGAAATCAGAAGCACTAAAAAGATTGCGTGTAGCTGAAGCTTTCCGCGAAGGATTAAATGAAAAGAACAACAGACCGGAATGGACGATCGTACAATATCTGCCGGTTATTCCACCAGAATTAAGACCATTGGTTCCATTGGATGGTGGACGTTTTGCAAGTTCAGACTTAAATGATTTATATCGTCGGGTTATCATTCGTAACAATCGTCTGAAAAGATTATTGGAAATAAAAGCGCCTGAAGTTATTCTCCGTAACGAAAAGAGAATGTTGCAGGAAGCTGTGGATTCATTGTTTGACAATTCAAGAAAATCTAACGCCGTAAAAGCAGAAGGTGGTCGTGCATTGAAATCACTTAGTGATATCTTAAAAGGAAAGCAAGGACGTTTCCGTCAAAACTTATTGGGAAAAAGGGTTGACTATAGTGGTCGTTCTGTTATTGTTGTCGGACCTACTCTTAAACTTCACGAATGTGGTTTGCCAAAAAACATGGCAGCGGAATTATTCAAACCATTTGTAATTCGTAAGCTGATTGAAAGAGGTGTAGTGAAGACTGTAAAGTCTGCAAAAAAATTGGTAGACAGAAAAGATTCAGTGATCTGGGATATTCTTGAAAATATATTGAAGGGGCATCCGGTATTACTGAACAGAGCTCCGACATTACACAGGTTATCTATACAAGCATTTCAACCAATATTAATTGAAGGTAAAGCGATTCAGCTTCACCCATTGGTTTGTGGTGCATTCAACGCGGATTTTGACGGTGACCAGATGGCGGTACACGTGCCATTGAGCAATGCGTCAATAATTGAAGCGCAATTGTTGATGTTGGCTAGTCATAACATGTTGAATCCTCAAGATGGATCACCAGTTACACTTCCTTCTCAGGACATGGTATTGGGATTGTACTATTTGACAAAAGAAAGAATCGTTGAAAAAGAAAAAAAGGAAAAAACATTTTATAGTGCTGAAGAAGTTGTAATCGCGTTCAACGAAAAGAGAATAGATCTGCATGATCCTGTACGTGTACGTGCAAAATTGGAAAATGAAAGTGGAGAGATCGAAATGAAATTGATCAGAACAACTGTCGGTAGAGTTTTACTGAATGAAGTTGTTCCTGCTGAAGTTCCTTTCTTAAATGAATTATTGACAAAGAAAAATCTTAAACAAATTATTGGTGATATCATTCATCGTACAAGTTTTGCAATCACTGCAAAGTTTTTGGATGAAATAAAAGATCTTGGTTTCTTCTGGGCATTCAAAGCCGGACTTTCTTTTAATCTTGGAGATTTAATTACTCCTTCTATTAAAAAGAAAACACTGGATGACGCACAGAAAGAAGTAGAAGAGATCTGGGACAGTTATAACATGGGTTTGATTACGAACAATGAGCGATACAATCAGATCATTGACCGTTGGACCTACGCGGATAATAGAGTCACAGATAATCTGATGAAAGAATTGGCTGCGCATAAAGGTGGTTTCAATTCAGTATATATGATGTTGCATTCAGGTGCAAGGGGATCAAAGCAGCAAATTAAGCAGTTGTGCGGATTGAGAGGATTGATGGCTAAGCCTAGAAAATCAGGTGATACAGGATCTGCAATTATTGAAAATCCAATTCTATCCAACTTCCAGGATGGATTGAGTGTATTGGAATATTTTATTTCCACACACGGTGCGAGAAAGGGTCTTGCAGATACAGCCTTGAAAACAGCTGATGCCGGTTATCTTACACGTAGGTTGGTGGATGTTGCACAAGA
>JAYVIT010000264.1:0-14501 GCA_043769965.1 Saprospiraceae bacterium | reverse complement strand
TTCAGAACATATTGGCAGAATTGCCATAGACCCAATTAATACAGACATAGTTTATGTCGCAGCTTATGGACCTGTTTGGACATCTGGAGGTGAACGTGGTATTTATAAAACAATAGATGGCGGCATTACCTGGAAACAAGTTTTGAAAGTGAGTGATCATACCGGATTTAATGAAGTCATGGTTGATCCAAGATATCCGAATATTGTATATGCAGCTGCTCATCAAAGGCAACGAAAAGTATTTGCTTATATCGGAGGAGGCCCTGAATCTGCATTGTATAAAAGCACAGATGCTGGTGCAACATGGAATAAAATGATGACTGGTTTGCCATCAGGGGACATAGGTAGGATTGGATTGAATTATTCTCCGGTAAATCCTGATGTATTATTCGCAGTTGTTGAAGCAAGTGAAGGAGGAGTTTATAAAAGTAGTGATCGTGGTGCAAGTTGGGAAAAACAAGGATCCTATACCACTTCTGGAAATTATTATCAGAAAATTTATTGCGATCCAAAGGATATTAATAAAGTGTTTATAATGAATACTTATCTGGGTGTAAGTAAGGATGGTGGAAAAACATTTTCAATATTGGGAGAAAAAAGTAAACATATAGACAATCATGCGATGTGGATTAATCCTGATAATACGAATCATTATCTGGTTGGATGCGATGGTGGTATTTACGAATCTTTTGATGCTGCGGAAAATTGGCATTTCAAACCCAATTTACCGGTTACTCAGTTTTATAAAGTTTCTACAGATAATGCGTTTCCGTTTTACCACATTCATGGTGGTACTCAGGATAACTTTAGTATAGGAGGACCATCACGGACCACAAGTGTAAATGGTATCGTGAATTCAGATTGGTATTTTACAAGTATCGGTGATGGTTTTGAAACACAGGTAGATCCTAATGATCCAAACATAGTATTTGCACAATCTCAATATGGAGGATTGATACGATTCGATAAAAAGTCGGGTGAATTTTTAGACATCAAACCAATCGAACGCGAAAATGATGAAGCGTATCGCTGGAATTGGGATGCACCATTACTAATTTCTAAGTATAATAATCATCGTTTGTATTTTGCTTCCAATGTATTATTCCGAACAAATGATCGAGGCAATGACTGGAAAGTAATCAGTGGAGATCTCAGTAGAAATATCGACCGCAATAAATTGATGGTTATGGATAAAGTGTGGAGCATGGATGCTATTGCGAAAAATGGATCTACTGATATTTATGGAAACATTACAAGTATTGCAGAAAACCAATTTGATGAAAATATTTTGTTTGTCGGTACTGATGATGGATTAATTCAGATCACACTGGATGGCGGAATGAATTGGACCAAAGTCGATAATATTCCCGGTGTGCCGGAACGTAGTTATGTTCATCAAATCATTGCATCATTGCATGACAAGAATACAACTTATGCAGTTTTCAATCATCATCGATATGGTGATTTTCATCCCTATGTTTTCAAAACAACGGATATGGGAAAAACATGGAAAGCAATTCAATCTAATTTACCAGCAAGAGGATCCATTTATTCCATTGCAGAAGATCATGTCAATGCCAAATTGCTTTTTGTTGGTTCCGAATTTGGTGTGTTTTCAACTATTGATGGTGGAATGAAATGGATACAACTTAAATCCGGATTGCCAACCATCTCAGTTCGCGATATTGAAATTTAGCGAAGAGAAAATGATTTGGTGTTGGGTACTTTTGGAAGAGGATTTTATGTATTGGATGATTATACACCTTTGCGAACAATTAAAAAAGAAGAACTTGAGAAAGTAGCACTACTATTCCCTATAAAAGATGCATGGATGTTTGTAGAGTCGGTCCCTCTCGGAGTCAGAGGAAAAGGATTTCAGGGAGAAAGTTTTTACACAGCTTCAAATCCAAAACCAGCCGCGGTTTTTACATACTATTTGAAGGAGGATATTAAAACTATAAAAGAGAAACGACGCGAAACAGAAAAGGAAAAAACAAAGAATAAAGTAATGTTTTATTATCCATCAAAAGATTCTATTCGACTTGAAGATGCTCAACCAGCTCCGCATTTATTATTTGTGATTACAGATGAAAATGGAAATGAGGTGAGGCGATTAAAAGCAGCTGCAAAAAAAGGACTTAACAGAATAAGTTGGGATTTTCGATATGCATCATTCGCACCGGTGGATTTAGGTTCATTTGATGAATCATTTGTATTCAATTCACAGGAGACCGGATATACGGCCTTGCCAGGGAATTACAAAGTATCACTGAGTAAATTTGAAGATGGAAACTACACAGAACTCGTTGCACCGCAAAATTTCAAAGTAAAAGCGTTGAATGCTTCTTCTTTGCCTGCTGAAGATAAAAAGGCCTTGGATGCATTTGGTAAAAAAATTGCTGAACTTAGAAGAGTGAGTACAGCAACAGATGCATACAGATCTGAAATGATCGAGAAAATAAAATACATCAAACAAGCCATATTAGTAAATCCTAAATTATCTCTGAGCATTTCAGAATCCATACATGAATTGGAGAAAAGACTCAACCAGGTAAACATTAAATTGAATGGCGACGCCAGTATCGCAAGACGAGAATTCGAAACGCTACCCTCAGTTAATGGTCGTATAGGAAATATTGTTGGTGGACTTTGGAGTACCACTTCTGCTCCAACTCAAACGTATATTAATTCATATGAAATAGCGAAGAAACAATTTTCACAAGTATATCAGGAAATAAAATCTATTTCTATTGAGCTTCAAAAGTTGGAGCAGACATTGGAAATGCAACAGACGCAGTTTACTCCTGGTAGATTGCCTATTTGGAAAATGGATTAGTATTCATTAACCGAATCGAGATTTTATTTCACCCTTACAGGGTTTAATTCTTTGTTTGGATATATATTTTACAAATATTTCACCCCTACGGGGTTACTCTTAATAGTAGATCTTGGTTATCCTGCAAATCAAAAAATCCTGTTTAGAATCTTACCGCATATTCCAACCCAGCCACATATTTCCTTGTCAATCCATCCGGTCTTACTTTTCGTGTCACCAATGGTGCTGCAAAACTCAAGGATATTTTATTGGTGTTGTTTATTGCAAAATCTATAAAAAGATTTGCATTTAAGGTTAGTCCTTTTGAATCTACAATAGTTTCAACTTCACCTAAAGCATTTGTAAATTCATCATCACCCATATGGTAGATTGGTAAAATAGAAGGAGTGATGGTGAATGTGCTGCCTAAAGATATTGGGTAAGATGCTCTTAACAGGATATCTCCTTTTCTTTTGTAGTTATTCGTGGATTGATAATCTCTGAATCCTGATCCAGCAGGATAGCTTTCTGACAGGAATTTATTTTTGCTTTTATTTAAAGGCTGTTGGCCGGCAAGAAATAATTGCAAACCACTTAAATTATAGCCTAATCCCAATATCAAATCAAATGTACCGAGGCTGTGTTGAAAGTCCATTGGTAGATATTTGCCATCGACATCTGCATTCCCATTGGAAAGGGCCAATTTACATCCGGTAGTTAGTGTCAGATTATTTGCAATCAACCAGTTTGCGTTGATAAAAAGATCAGACAAACCGTTACTGGTTGCCAATGTATTCTTTTGCGCTATATAAGTGAGTTTTATATCAATACTCGATTTGCTATTCACGTCTTTATGATATTCTATGAAACCGCCCGTAATGTTGATTTCGTGATCCGCTTTTCCGTATGATCCCCCAATTTTAAACTGATTGAAATGCTGTGTATTCTGATTATCTGATTGCATAGTTTTTAAGCTGCTTAAACTGCAGAAGCCTGCATCGCTACAGCCCTGGGAGTAGGAATAGGAATTAAAAATGAAGGATTGAAAGAATGAAAGAATGGTGATGAGAAGAATTGGTTTCATTTTGATAATTTATTTTGGTTAATTTCTGCTTGAATTCTATTGCAAATTAATAATTTGAAAGCACAATATAAAGAGGTAAAAGTAATTCATTTGGTGATTGTAAGGAAGACTTCGGAGGTCTTTGTATATTTTAAGTTGCAGGCAAGAAATTACCGATCAATTTTAATCTCAATCCCATTCTTTTTAGCTGAAAATCCTCGGATCGAATAGCCTATTTGTATCATGGCATAGCGGCCGAGGACATTGCTTCTTTGTTCTTCGACATAATTGAGTTGGCTGGTTCTGCGGATGCCTTTGTTTTCATTGAGCAGGTCGAATACTTTGAGTTGCAATTTAAGTTTGTTGTCCTTCAGGAAAAAATGAGAAACACTTAACTCCCACAATGGGATTGTGATTTTTTCATTGAACAAGGTAGATGTATAGGTTCGGAATTCAAAGTTGGATTTTAAGGTGAGATTCTTAATTGGTATTAAAGTAAGATCTGCATATAAACCGGTTTCACTGTATTTCTGATTGTTTAAAGTACTTACCGAATAACTGGTTTTGATGTCACTAATTTTCCAACCAATAATTCCATCAAATACATCTTTGTTCCGGTTCTCTATGGATAAGTTCACATTGTATCGAAACCGGTTCACCTGATTTTTTTCATCATTGATAAAAAGGATTCCATTAGATATTCCTGAACCCAATTTTATTCTTGTATTTATTTTTAATGGTCGAATAGGTGTATTAAAATCAATTCCTGCTCGCAAACTTCTTTCGTATGGTACATTCTCCGGTTGAATAATTCTACGGAAAGCAGAATCGATTTGAACTAGGTCTGTAATTCTGTCCTGGGTATATCCTCCACCAAGATTTGCAAACACACTTGTAAAATTAAATTGATCATACAAAAAGTAACTCGCATTTAATTCATGAATGTATTCTGGATTTAATTCCGGATTGCCCATGTAAATATTCAGGGGATCTGTATTATTAACTGCCGGTTGAAGTTGTTCTATCGAGGGTTCTTGTAAAGATGTTTGATAGTCAAGATTTAAATGATGCGCTATACCAAATTGATATTCTCCAAACAGAGCTGGTAATATTCTTGAATAATTTTTTGAAATACTTCCATCAGGTATTGATTGCAAATTTCCAACCAATGAAGAATATTGCATTTTAAATCCTGCAGTAAGATAATATTTCTTTTTATTGATTGAAAGATTCACGCCAGCGCTGTTAACACTATAATCACTTTGATAGATTTTTGAAAGTATGTCATTTTTTTGCTCCTAATGGTTCGGTATAACTAATCGATGCTTCATAATTCAAAGCATCCTCTCCCAAATCCTGTCTTTGATGTATACTGTCTGTAATGGTTGAAACTGTGTAATAATTATTTTGAGATGTGAGATTTCCGTTTCGGTCATTTTTTTGCATCCTTCCGGATAATCTACTAACGAGCGATCTTCCCGGTTTACCAAGTCGCTTCATCCAGGACAAGGAAGGTCTGAATTGATAGCCATTGCCGATTACATGATAATTACTTTTACTTTCATTTAATAATTGTGAAGCTATTTGAAATGTATTGGAATGTATGGCATTATCAAGTTTTGAGTCCGACCAACCACCATTCAATCTAAAGGTCAAATTTTGTGAAGAGTCAAGTTTGTGTTTGAGATACAAATTGACGGATTGATTATTACTTTTTGAATACTGTTCTTTTGCCTCATTTGTATAATAAGATGAAATGTCACTTATATTTTGTCGATAGACTTGTTCTGAAAGTGTATTTGTAAAACGGTTATAAAAAAAACTTCCCGTCATTTCTGTTTTGTTGGAAAGATCTTTAGAATAGTTTACTCCACCTGCAATTGAATTTTGGATTCCTGCGATCTGACCTGATCCCTGTAATGGAATTCCCGAATTATCATTCAATTCGATTCGCACACGTCCACCGCCACCACCTCCGGACATAAATGAACCAATGCCACCCATGAAGTCGATATACTCTTGAATGGAGAATCCTTGTTCATTGATATTATTTGCAGTTCCTATAAACGAAAACCGGGATCCAGATGAAAAGCGGTTTAAATTGGCTTTTGCAGCATATCTTTCATTTGTTCCAATTGCTCCACTTGTATTCCCAAAGTATCCTTGCTTTTTATCTTTTTTTAATTGCAGATTAATTGTTTTTTCATCTCTGCCGTCTTCGACACCGGTGAATGCAGCTTCATCGGATTTTTTATCAAAGACCTGAACTTTGTCCACTGCATCGGCTTCAAGATTTTTTGTTGCAACACGTGTATCTTTTCTAAAAAATTCTTTACCATCGACTAATACGTTTTGGACATTTTCACCATAAGCCTTTACAAAACCATCCCTTTGCACTTCAATGCCTGGAAGTTTTTTGAGTAGATCCTCAACCACATCACCTGCTTGTGTTTTAAATGCAGCCGCATTGTATTCTACAGTATCTTTTCCAAATCGGATTGGATTGTGTTCGGCTTTTACCTCCATCACTGGTAGTAAATAATTTTGTGCTTGAAGAGTAATATTTCCTAAGTCATGTGATGGGTTAGAATTATTTACATCGATTTTAATCCAATGATTCTGAAAACCTATGTAGCTAATTTGTATCAGGTATTTGCCTACACTTACATTCTCAATTGAAAAATATCCCTTCTGATCAGTTTGTGAAAAATTAATCATTGTTGAATCAACTGGATCCAATAAAATAATAGATGCATGATCTAAACTTACACTGAATGAATCAACAACCTTACCCAAAAATTTGATTGTTTGTCCATGAACTTGTATGAATATAAAAATAAATAAATAGGCAATAATATATTTCATCTGAATAAACTTATTGGATACTAAAAATTTAAATGACTGATGACTAATGACTGATGAAAAGTTAATTCCTTTCTTCCCGGATTATCATTTTCATTCCACCGCTTTTGCCATTGATCATTCCCATTTCTTTCATTTTTTCATCGCGCAATTTGGTGAATTCCTGAGCACTAATCTTTTTACCTTTTGTTGGTTCTTTGATTTCATCTTCTTTAATTTCTCTGAAATTTATATTGGTGGCAGTAATTGTTCTTGAACTGTTGTCAACTTCCACACGAAGTACAAGTCCGGGTAAGTTTGCATATCCATTGGGTCCAATATTGATTGGAATCTGAGAAGTAAACCAGGCAACAACTTGTTGAGATGTATCCATCAGGATTGCTTTTTGACAGGGATAATCAAGTATTTGTTTTTGTTCGCCAGTGAGTTTCCATTTTTTTGTATTCAAATCACCGGTGATCAAAAAGTATTTACCAAAAAACTCCGTAGATTGAATAAGCAGATTTTTTGTTTTGTTCGTGTAAATATTATTTTCTGGACTTTTCATTACAATCTGCATTTGATTACCGTCTTCAGCATGATTGATTTCGAGATCTTCATTAGCAGCATCATCTCTATAATAGGATTCTACTGCATTAAAGAGCAAGGCCTTTGAAATTGATTGACTCTGGGGAATGGATTTTTTGAGTTCTTCATTTCCTTCTCCCAAATCAATGTCAAGTTTAATTGTTTCCTGAAATTTTACTTCACCAGATGTTTTCTGGGCAAATGAAATAAGTGGTAACATGCAGGAAAGTAATACAATCATTTTTTTCATAAATATTAATTTTAAGTACGCAGCAAAGGTAAATGTGCACATATTGAATTTAGGTTAAACAAGCTTGATACAAGGTTAAATAAGGTTAATGCCTGACTTAGTAATTGAATTACAGATTAATTTTGTACTGTGAATACAATGAAAGGAGATCGCAAACAATTTTTGGCTAACCTGTTTATGGTGGTCAGCCTTGTTTTTTTGGCAGGGTTCCTGATTTTATTTTTAGTCAGCAATTATAAAGCAGAAAAAGCGAACGTGCAAAAGGAAGTAGGATACCTCTTTGTAAATTCAATACGCAAAATTGAAGGAGGTATACTTAATAAACTGGTGTTCCAAGGAGACAGCAATAATTTAACTAAGATTCATTTCTCTAAAATGAAAAGGGATTCAGTAAAAATCAGATCTGTATTTAGTGTGGCTGATCGCAACATGACAGCAAGTAGTGGTAAATTTGAAATTGAAGTAAAACATGAGCAGCGGTCGAATGATATCAATCAGATGGAAGGATCGGTTGCAATGTTTATCGCTTTAGATATGGATAGTACTAAAATTGATGATACTTGTTTGCTCAAAACAAACAGCGCCAATTTTTTAAAAGAACTCGAAGATAATTTTCGGAAGAACATGGAGTCTTCAAACTTATCAATCTCCTATTCCATTCAAAAGGAAAATGAGCAAACGTTTCATTCTAAAAAGGACTTGGTTACCGGTTCATATACAGACATATCAAGCGGCGAAAGGTATATGGTGAATATTGAAAATTATGGTTTACTTGTGTTTAAGAAGATACTACCGGAGGTTTTATTTTTGATCTTGTTATTTATATGTATTGCAGCGGCATTTTATCTGGTTTATAAAACATTGGCTTCAGAAAAAATGCTTTTGAATTTAAAAAATGATTTCATACAGAATATTACACATGAATTGAAAACACCAATTGCTACAATAAGTGTTGCTCTTGAAGCACTCCAGGATTTTAATGTGCAGGAGAATCAAAAGAAAAGGGAAGACTATCTGGATATTTCCAAAAATGAATTGAAACGATTATCCTTACTGGTAGATAAGGTCTTGAATATTTCTCAAATTGAAAAAGAACTACCGCCCAACCAATTGAGTAAACTTGATCTTCGATTGGCAATTCTTGAAATTTTAAATACATTAAAGCTGCAATTTGAAAAGCTGAATGTCCAGGTGACTTTTGATAGTGTCGGTGAGTTATTTTTTATTTCGGGAAATCGGGAACGCATCGATGGGCTCTTGTATAATTTATTGGATAATGCAATGAAATACAATTCAAGTTTGCATCCACAAATTATTATTCAATTGGTCCAATTTGAAAGTCATCTTCAGATAATAATAAAGGACAATGGAATTGCAATTGAACATCAAAAAAGTATATTTGAAAAATTATATCGCGTACCTCAGGGTAATATTCATAATGTGAAAGGACATGGATTAGGATTGAGTTATGTTGCCCAGGTAGTAGCTGAAATGGGCGCTGATATTAAATGGGAAAGCAAGATAGATGAAGGCTCTACATTCATTATACAAATTCCAGTCAATTATAAAGTATAGAAGCTAACAATGGATAAGATAAAACTTTTTTATGTAGAAGATGAACCGTCGTTGGGAAAGATTGTCAAAGAATCATTGGAAAGCAGAGAGTTTGAGGTGAAAATGATTTCATCGGGATTACATGCAGTAGAGGAATTTAAAAATTATTTACCGGATGTCTGTGTCCTGGATGTCATGTTACCACATAAGGATGGTTTTACAATAGGAATGGAAATCCGAAAACTTCAAAAAGACATACCCATTTTATTTTTAACCGCAAAAATTCAAACGGAAGATGTTTTAAAAGGATTTGCATCTGGTGGCAATGATTACATAAGAAAACCATTTAGTATGGAAGAACTCATTGTACGGATTAAAAATCTTTTAGCTCTTAGTAATCCCGAAGGCAAAATAAGTAATCAAACAAAGCATGTAGATCTGGTCAACATAGGAAATTATTTATTTTATCCACTTCGTCAGGAAATACATTCTGAGACCAATGTGCGAGGGTTATCACATTGCGAAACTGAACTCTTATTGGTATTATCAAAAAATCTGAATCAACCCGTGGCGCGCAAAATAATTTTGGATCAGATTTGGGGCAATGACTCTTTTTTTAATTCCAGAAATCTTGACGTTTATATTAATAAACTCCGGGAGTATTTAAAAGAAGATGGTCAAGTTGAATTAATTACTTTGAAAGGAGTTGGATATAGGTTGGTTGGATAGCAATAAAAACCTTTTCAGAAAACCTAGTATAATGGGTTCAGCAAAATCAGCGAATAGTAATGTATAAAATTACGACTGTTTGCCTCTCTTAGGCAAGAATTATTTTTTTAACTACTATATTAAAAACAATTTAGCAATTTAACAATCCAGCAATTAATCGCTAGCAACTAACAACCAACAACTCATATCTTCTTCCTATTTTTACATCCCTTTTATGTTTAATAAATACGATGTCATAGTTGTTGGTGCCGGTCATGCAGGTTGTGAAGCTGCTGCTGCTGCTGCCAACATGGGTTGTAGTGTGATGCTCATCACTATGAACATGCAAACTATTGCACAAATGTCTTGCAATCCTGCAATGGGTGGAGTAGCAAAAGGACAGATTGTGAGAGAGATTGATGCAATGGGTGGGTATTCTGGAATTGTTACGGATGAAACCCGCGTTCAATTCAGAATGCTCAATCGATCTAAAGGTCCTGCTATGTGGAGTCCTCGTGCACAAAGTGACCGCAACTTGTTTGCAAGAAAATGGAGAAACTTACTCGAGGATCAACCACTGATTGATATGTGGCAGGATATGGTTAAATCATTGATCATTGAAGACAATCAGGTGAAAGGAGTGATTACTGGAATGGGACAAGAGATAAAAGCGAAAACGGTTGTGTTGACGAACGGTACTTTTCTGAATGGCATTATTCACATTGGTGAAAAACAATTTGGTGGAGGACGTGCAGGTGAAAGTGCTGCAAAAGGAATTACCGAACAATTAGTTGCTGTTGGATTTGAAAGTGGACGCATGAAAACCGGAACACCGCCAAGATTGGATGGGCGATCAATTGATTATTCACAAACTGAAATCCAAGAAGGTGATGAAAATCCAAGTAAGTTTTCATTTAAAGATACTAAAGTGCCTGATAAGCAACTTTGTTGTCATATCACATATACAAATCCGGAAGTTCATGAAATACTGCGTACGGGTTTTGAAAAGAGTCCAATGTTTACCGGAAGAATTCAAGGTATAGGTCCAAGATATTGTCCATCGATTGAAGATAAAATTGATCGTTTCGCAGAGCGTGACAGGCATCAGCTTTTTATTGAACCAGAAGGATGGGATACATATGAAATTTATATCAACGGATTTTCATCTTCACTTCCTGAGGAAGTTCAATTTAAAGCATTGCAAAAAATTCCGGGTTTACAAAAGGTGAAAATGTTTCGTCCAGGATATGCAATTGAGTACGATTATTTTCCACCAACCCAATTATCATTGAGTTTAGAAACACATTTAGTTCGAAATTTATATTTTGCAGGTCAGATTAATGGAACAACTGGTTATGAAGAAGCCGCATGTCAGGGTATGATGGCTGGTATTAATGCAGCACTACGAGTAAAAGATAATGAGCCATTGATACTTTCAAGATCGGAAGCGTATATAGGAGTTTTGATTGATGACCTGGTCAATAAGGGGACTGAAGAACCTTACCGTATGTTTACATCTCGTGCGGAGTATCGTATTTTATTGCGGCAAGACAATGCAGATGTTCGTTTGACACCTATTGCAGAAAAAATTGGCATGCAAAACATGGAATTGCGTGTAGAAAGAACTGAACATAAAAACACTGCAATGGATTTTATTAAAACGAGATTGCAACAAATATCATTGGGCCCGGATCAGGTGAATGACTATTTGCAAAGTATAGCATCATCTCCGATTGAAACAAAAACAAAAATGGCTCAACTTCTTTCGCGACCGAATGTGAGTTTGAAAGATTTGTGTACATTAAATGAAACCTTAGATATTGAATTGAAAAAATTCGATGATGAAATTTTAGAAGCAGCAGAAATAAATCTGAAGTACGAAGGCTATATTAAAAAGGAGCAGGAATTGGTGGATAAAATGTCAAGACTAGAGGGTGTAAAACTACATTCTGAATTTAATTATCATGCAATACCAGCTTTGAGTAATGAAGCCAAATCAAAGCTAACAAAAGTTAAACCTTCATCAATAGGCCAGGCCAGTCGTATCAGTGGAGTATCGCCTTCTGATATTTCTATTTTATTGGTTTATATCGGTCGATGATAATTTATTAATTGACGAAAGATGAAAATAAACCCAACTTATAACTCATCTCCCGCCTTGCCGTAAATTACTCATAACTTCTTATGATGTTTTCTTACAAATACCCGACATTTCCTTAACCGTTTTAATGAATTGCTCCAATTCTTCGAATCCATTTGTGACTCTAATGTATTTACTTTGATCTTTGAAATGACCAGAATAATAACCGGTTAATAAAAGTATGGGTGGGTCTGATAATTCAGAAATTCCAAGTATTAAATCTTCAATAAATTGTATTGAACTTTCCTCATGTACAACACTAAATAAAAATTGTGGTTTAGAAATAAGAATACCATCGATCAGATCATTGACCATAAGATCAGAACCAAGATCAATGACACGAAAATGATTTTTGCGGATGAATAACTCAACAAAATATTGATTGAGTTCTTGTTTTTCATCTGGAGGAAGAAAAAGCAGAAAACTGGTATTGCAAACTTTGTCCTGATTTTCAAGATGACAGAGTTCGTGAATGATTTTCTTTTTTAGAATTCTATTTACAAATTCTTCATGTACTTTTTTAATACTTCCACTCAACCACATTTCATTAAGTTTGTCAAGCAAAGGCATGAGAATTTGCGAGAACGTATTTTCAAATCCGAGTTGAAGTATGTTGGTATTAATTAAATGAATAAAATTCTTTTCATTCAATTGCAAAATAGATAGGGTCAATGCATCCAGTGTATCCTTATTATAAACTTCTACATCATTAATTGAAGCAACAAGAATTTCAATATCCTGTGCCGGCATTCCGGATAAGTGAGAAATTTTGTAACCTTTATGATTTAATAATGCAATGTTGGCAAGTTTTTTCAAATCAAAATCATCATAAAACCGGATGTTTGTTTGTGTACGCTTAGGATTAATAACCCCATATCGTTTTTCCCATATTCGGATCGTGTGGGCCTTGATGCCGGTAAGCATTTCCAAATCCGATATTGAATAGATGGCCACAGGATGGTTAATGATTGAGAAAGTCTGAATAACATTTAGTTAAATAAATTGTTTAGATTGGGTTAATAGACGAAGCATGTTGAATATCGGAATTGTTTGTTATCCTACTTATGGAGGAAGTGGAGTCGTTGCTACAGAACTTGGAATGGCACTCGCTCGCAAAGGACACAAGGTTCATTTTATCAGTTACAGACGACCTGCAAGGCTGGCTCATTATCTACCAAATGTCTATTATCATGAAGTGGCACCAATTGAATATCCTTTATTTGATTTCAAGCCGATGGATACCGCGCTTGCAAGTAAAATAGTTGATGTAGCATTATTTGAAAATCTCGATGTATTGCATGTTCATTACGCCATTCCACATGCAACAATAGGTTATTTAGCCAGGGAAATTTTAAAAACGAAAAACAAGAATTTACCATTCGTTACCACCTTGCATGGGACAGATATCACTTTGATTGGTGCGGACCGTTCTTATTTTCCTGTCGTTGAATTCAGCATTAACCAATCTAATGCAGTTACGGCAGTTTCCAATTCCCTGCGTAAGCAGACATATGATACTTTTAAGATTGATAAAGAAATTCATGTTTTATACAATTTCATCGATTTTGAAAGATTCAGAAAAGTGGTAAACAAAGAATTAAGGAGGGAAATAGCAAGTGACAATGAGCGAATAATAGCCCATGTATCTAATTTCCGGAAAGTGAAAAGGGTGGACGATGTGTTAATAGTCTTCAGTCAGGTTATTAAAACGATACCCTCCAAATTGCTTTTAATTGGAGATGGCCCTGAAAGACCCAGATTAGAAATGATGAGTAGGGAAATGGGCTTGGACAATGATGTTAAGTTTTTAGGAAAACAGGATATGGTCGAAGAACTACTGGCAGTTTCAGATTTATTTCTCTTACCCTCAGAGCACGAAAGTTTTGGACTAGCTGCATTGGAAGCAATGGCTTGTGAAGTACCCGTAATTTCTTCCAATATTGGTGGCTTAACCGAAGTGATTATTGATGGAAAAACGGGTTTTACCTGTGAAGTTGGTGATACAGATGATATGTCTGAAAAAGCCATTTATATACTTAGAGAAGATAACACTCTTGACCTATTCAGAAAAGCGGCTTTTCAAAGAGCACTTGATTTTGATATTGAAAAGATACTACCTCTATATGAAGAGCTCTACTTCAGTATAAAATAGGACTCTAAAAAGTGGATCAATGCTCTGTCAAATAGCTCGATTTTGGCATCCTGAACCCTTTCATTTTCATGCTTAAGCTGTTTTTTGGTACTAAATAATTTAGTTTCAGAATTTTCGCTTTGAAAATATTCAAAATAATTAATAATATAAAATATTGTATAACAATGTTTTATGTATTATTAATAAAAATAAATTAAAAATATTTGCAATATGATATTTTACTAAATATATTTGTGCCTAGTATTTAAAAACAGGTTAAAATCCCTGTTAATTAATTGAATACGTGTTAGTTGTCATTGCATCCCAGTTAGTATACTCTTTTTTTTAGCAATTTTATTTATTGTTAGTGATTTGAGTATTCTATTAATCGGGATTATTCTCCTTCAAAAG
>JAYVIT010000263.1:0-9665 GCA_043769965.1 Saprospiraceae bacterium | reverse complement strand
CCCCTTACAAGGGGCTTAGCTTTTACTTCTATGATTAATTCCTTATTCGAGCAAACTTTCTATTATATAAATATTACTAATGAATACAAATTTGAACTTATAACAAATCTAAAGCCCCTCAAGGGGTTTGGGGTTCAGAAGAATTATGCTTTGGCAGTACATTCGTCTAATGTTGAGGCTTACGTGAAGCATTGGGAGACTATACACCATTATTCTTTTATAAATTTTTTGGTTGTGGTTTGTTTATCTTTTTCATCTGTAAGTTGCAGTGAATAAATTCCGGAAGGAAGTTTACTGATGTCGATTCCATTTTGTAGTTGTGGCTGCGGTAGCATATAAATTGTTCTTCCAATTGCATTGAATATTTTTATGTAATATGCTTGCATGGAAGGATCTTCAAAATGTACATACAATTTGTCATTGGCGGGATTTGGAAACAAAGTAAAATCATTTTGTTCTGATTGTTGATCTTTTGTACTTGTGGTTCCAGTTACCACAAATTGTCCCATCATTCCTTCATCTTCATGCAATGCAATATGACAATGAAACATGAAAGGATGCAATTTATCTGCATAGTCATCAAACTTGGCAATAAATTTTACAACAGAAGGACTACTGATGCTTTGTCTTGCAGGAATAAATACAACATCCTTCCATCCCGATTGTGCTGGATCCGGAGCTGCGCTGTTCACCGATAATATATTAAACTGTACATCGTGAATGTGAAATGGGTGACCGAATCCAGAGGAACTTGTGATTTCCCAGATTTCCGTATTGCCAATTGGTACCTGATAATCATTATAATCAAAATCAAATAGTCTGTGATTGATAAGGAAAGCTGTTGGACCTAAAATGCCTGGAAATCCTGCGCTATCGCTAACTGTCAAACGTCGTGTGACTTTCGCATCCGATGTTTTTAGTTTAGTATTTGTTGTTAAACTTAGTGGAATAGATGTGATTGGTGAACTATTAATCTGACTAATTCTCAATCGCAAAATATTAAAATCTTTTTTACCCAATGCATTGCTGAATGGTCCATTTGGAAAGTTTTCTCCACCAGGTATTACATTAGTCAAACTAAAATTATAAGCTTTTAAATCAAAGGTCTTTCCGAACTGACCTGTGTAGTCCACAAGAATTTCAACGCGTTCGCCTGCATGCAACAAATAACGGGTGACTGCAACCGGAGCATCCAATAGTCCACCATCTGACGTAATGACATAAAATGTTCTGTTGTCACTAAATCCTAAGTTGTACGACCGCTCAATTGCAGCATTCAAAATTCGAAAACGTATGACTTGAGCAGGCACTGAAAATTGTGGACGTAAAGTTCCATTCACCAACATACTATCACCATAAGGTACAGTTACGAATTGATTGTCTGAATCAAAATCCCTATCGGATAGTACAATTGGTATGTCATCAATTCCATATCGCCTTGTCAATGGAAGCGCGGACTCAATGTTATCACGAACAATCATCAAACCACCAATACCTTTGGTGATATGTTCCACAGTCATGGTATGCAAATGAGGATGATACCAATAGGTTGCAGCATTATTTGTCATTTTCCAATACGGTTGCCATACTGTGCCCGGAGGGATGACCTGATGCGGTCCGCCATCCATTACTGCTGGTAAATGCATGCCATGCCAATGGATGGTTGTTGAATCATTCAAGCTGTTTTTCACATTCATATGAACTTCATCACCTTTATTTATGATCAAGGTTGGTCCCCAGAACTTGCCATTGATAGCGCCGGTGATGGTTTGATTTCCCTGACTTACGATTTGAGCAAATGTGTCTTTTATGTTGAGATTAAAAGTTGTTCCCGATAAGGTATCCGGAATCCAAAGTGCATTATACTGACCATAGGAGTTTAGTAAGGAACCTGTTGCAAAAATTATTGAAACCGTTCTAAGTACATATTTTCGAAATGAATTATCCATAGAGTGCTTTTAATAGGCTTGCAAAATATTATCATGCAAGTTATTATTTCTGATTCGAATTCGAAAATATTTATTTTCTCTTAGCTTTAAATACAGCTTCGTTCTCTTTCATCCTTGCTTTAACAATTTTCTTTATAAGAGCTAAAGGAAGTGGTTGGTTTATCTGGAAATGGATAGCGGATAGGGTGGTGTCATACGCTTTGAGTTCATCTTTTATTGATTCCATTAAATTGGTACTCATTACAAAAAAAACTGCAATGATTTTTGAATGCCGCAAAGCCGACTAATGAACCATGATATTTGAAAGTAGGAATCTGATAACTGATCGCTTCCTCTGCATTGGGGATAATAGAATGAATAGTTTTACGCAATTTTTCAAGTCCCGTCCTTATATCTTCAGTTTGTAAGGCAAGGTAATCGTCAATCGTTTTGAACTCTATGGTACGTTTCATTTTTATCGCTAAATGGTTAAATTGCTAAATGGTTAAATTGTTTTATTGCTTATTGCCCATTGCCCATTGCCTATTGCTACTTATCTCTCTCCCAATCTTCCTAAACCCCTAAACCCCTAATCCCCTTTTTCACCTCTTCAAGAATTTTCCGACAGCATTTTAATTTTTATCAAGCGCCTTCGGCCAGATTTCTTTAAAGTAATTGTAGAATTCTTCATTTGTGTCCATTTCAACGGTGAGTTTTGTGCCACCATTGGAATCCGCGAGTGTATAGTTTTCATGTGCACCTGACCACTCTTTGACTGCTTCGCTGGTTGTATCTTCAATACCATCTTTCATCATTCCAAGATGTTCGAAGGACATGAATTCATTGTTTATTTTTTTTTCTATTTTGCTCACCATGCCGGAACCTTTTCCATCGAGAAAAAGCACCTTGCTACCTTCTTCCCAATTTGTAACAACTGTTGATCCTTCTGTGAAGACACTTGTCTAGTCTTTGTAAGATTCTTCGCCCCAAAGTATATTCCAGACGGTTTCACTTGATGCCTTAATTTTGATCGAATAGTTTATTTTTTCCATGATTTAAAAATTTAAGGATTTGTATTTTTAGTGTAATATACTTTTAATAAGTCCATGATTACTTACTATATCAGATCCCATTAATACTAATTTATCTATTGTCAAAGTAGAGCGCAAAATACATTCTTTCATTTGATCTGGCAATATCGATGAAGTAATCTATGACAATGGGATATTAGCCCTAAACCAAAAGCGATAGCAGGCGATTTTACTTTATTTAGATAATTGACATGTACAGTGAGCTCGTCGAATTGTATCTTTAAGTCATGCAATATGAGTTGCATAGTTCTGAAAGGAAATGCTGGTCCTTTGATTTTTCAATGAATATTGAGCATTTGGTATATATCTTGATTTGCATGCACTTGAACCCTCCCAAATTCGCAAATCATAATTTTTCTTCTATTCATAATTTCAGTTGCAAATTTGACCTCCCTTTCTTTCTACGCAAATTCTATGCGTAAGGGAGGTGAAGAAAATAATTCCACTCCTCCCTTTTGTATAGCTGAGTGTGTAGTAAAAAAGGGAGCCTGTCCGCCAACTGGCAGAGACAAATTCGCTCTAAAATTAAATTGTTAGCAATGAGTATTAATAGGGAATTTAGGAGGGTTCATCGGGATACAAATACGCAATGCCCAATGCTCAATTATGACAATCTATAATAATAAATTGTAAATCGATACAGCGTTTAGGTCTTTCATGATGTCTTAGCTTTTTATATCCTTTCATTCGATAACCAGCAAATTTTCAATGATGATGAAAACTCTACACATTCTCCTGTTTTTGATTTTTATTTCTCAATCCAATTTTAGCCAGGCCACTATATATGTGAATGTTGCAACTACTGGATTGAATAATGGCACAAGTTGGAATAATGCATACAAAGACTTGCAAGTAGCTATTGAGACTGCAAAAAAAAATGATGTCATATGGATTGCAAAAGGTATTTATAAACCAGGCAAAGGATCTGCAAGTGTTACTTCTCCATTTACTGCAAAAAGTGATCTTTCTATTTATGGTGGATTTGCGGGTACTGAAACTTTGCTTGCTCAACGAAATTTTAAATTAAATGAAGCCATATTGAGTGGTGACCACCTGGGAGACGACGATCCATTGAGTAATACTGTGAGAAGAACTGATAATGTTCGTCATGTTATATTAGGAGATACGAGCATCAGAAATTTTATTTTAGACGGCCTGATTATTTCGAATGGGCATACACTTGGAGTCAGTGGGGCAGGTGATGATAGAAGGGGAGGAGGGTTTCTTTGTTATGGAGAAACAAAAATTTATAATTGTATATTCCGATATAATTATGCATACTTCGGTGCCGCATTTTATCCAAGGTTTGATAAGTCAGCTTACATTTTGGACAATTGTACTTTTATTAGTAATACTGCAGACGTAGGAGGTGGTGGAGCAATGTATGTAGTCAGCCCTAGTGGACTTATTACAAATTGTACATTTGAAGCCAATAAAAGTGGAGGATCAGGTGGGGCACTCAATGTCCAATTGTCAATACCTAATTTTAAAAATTGTAAATTTATTAATAATATTTGTACAGGTGTTGGAACCTATGGTGGAGCAGTATTCTTTACCATACCCGGTTCTAATTTTAGTAATTGTGAATTTAGAGGCAACTCCACCACTACTTCCGGTGGTGCGTTGACGATTAATGGAAGTGCCGGCACTTGTATATTGGACACCTGTATTTTCATGAATAATAAATCTCCGTTTGGGGGAGCAGTATCTATGTATAATTCAAGTGTCAATACACCTACTGCTCTAAAAGTAATTTTTAATAAATGCAATTTTGAAAGCAATACAAGTACAAATTCAGGAGGAGCTTGCTTATCCGGATTTAAAGCGATCACCACTTTTAATAATTGCTTTTTTAAATCCAACAATGCTAGTTTTGGTGGAGCTTTATTTAGTCAAAATGATTCCACTTCAACAAGTATTAATTCATCCACATTTGAGTTAAACACTGCCAATAGAAATGGAGGAGCCGTTTATACTATCGACGGAGCAAAAATTATTATTGATAAATGTAAATTGACAAACAACCAGTCCTTAATTGGTGGAGCGCTTTGTATCGTTGAAGATACGATCAATATTGTGGGTAGTTTGCAAGTGACTAATTCAATAATTGAGAAGAATGTTGCTGCTGATTATGGCGGTGGACTTTTCATTTATAATATGGATAGTTATTTGAATAATTGCCTGATTGCAAATAATACCTGTGAGTCCGGACTTGGCATTGGTGGTGGCATCTCAATAATTCAGGAACGAGTTAATCCCAATACACACAAAATTATTAATTCTACAATTGCCGGCAATAAGGCTAAAACCGGATTTGGAATTTCATCATTTACAACAACAGCTAGTTTACTTAGAATAGAACTATTAAATACAATAGTATCGCAACCTGGTGGCCCAAATTATGAAGTACAATCCGGACCTAAAGTTATAGTGAGTTTAGGTGGAAATCTTTCGTCCGACAATAGCTTTTCATTAATTGGTGTGAATGATATCATGAATACAAATCCTTTCTTTGTGGATGAGGCCAATCAAGATTATCATTTGAAAACCGGAAGTCCATGTATAAATAAGGGAATAAAAACTTCAGATGTATTTGTTCTTGATATTGAAGGAAAAATCCGCGATAACAATCCTGACAAAGGTTGCTTCGAATTTAGTGGATCTGTGGCAAATGAACAATTTAAAAGTCAACATTCACTTTCTATTGTTTCGACATCCAGATCAAATCATTTAAAATTTGAAATAGAATCTCCATGGGTCGGCCCAATGTTCGTTCATGTTACAGACTTAAATGGAAGAATCCTGTTGTCCCGAAATATTTTTAAATCAACTAGTAAGCAAATTTTTGAACTGGATCAGATTTTACTGACTCCTGGTACATATTATTTGAATTTAGTGCTGGGTTCAGAATCTATAGGAAAAGCATTTTTTGCTAACTAGCATTTGAATTTCCTTTTCTATTTGCCGCTTCGTACCAAAATTAATTCCTCTTTACCAAAAAAGTAACTATTGTTCATATTGTCTGCAATGAACTTTTTAAGTTTTGCACTTGAAGAAAATTGCTCGTCAATATTTTCTGTTACTTCAATCAGCTTAATGGTATCATTCGTTTTTAATTCCATTTTGTAAAATGAATATTTTATAATAGAATCCACTGGTTTAACCATCTTAAGATTTAGAAAGGATATTCCATTTACCATTGATGTATGAGCATGATACTTATCTTTTTCAGTGGTGTCCTTCTCTAGTTGATCGATACGGTAGCTTAATTCGTTCAGCTTACTCACTTTGTAAGTCTCATTATTTTTACTGTCTTCCCAGGTTCCAATTATTTTTGGATTTATTCTTTCAGTTGGATGATTCACGGGCACTGCAGATTCGTAAGGACATCCTATGAAAATGAAACATATTGAAAGTAAGGAAATAGCGATTTGTAATTTTTTCATTTTTGATTATAGTTTGAAAATGATTCTGTAAATATAGAAATTTAAAAGAAAATTTATTTATTCTTTTCTGTAACCAATGGGTTTAAACGAATAATTATTGGACATTCCAGCAGAGCAAGCAGTCATGCCAACAATCAGATCCATTTTTGCTTCTACTAAAATATAATCACCTGCTGTGCTTTTTGGCGGGAGAACAGAAATTTTACCTGTATCACCATTCACAACGACATGCATAAATACATTGAAGCAAATTGGAATATCATCCTGGCCAATTCCATATTCTTTTAGTGCGTCAGCCAAATTACCGGCACATCCACGATGCGGTTCTTTATGTCCGTATATAATGCGAAACATTTCAGCACTGCAGGGTGTAAGTAAAAAATCATGCCTGCCAACGGTGTCTTCAATTATTTCAAACATGATATTGCTGCGATTCGAATAAAATGGATGCCCTTTTGTAAGGAAAATAGTTTCTGCATAATCGATAGTTCTTCCGGAAGAAAGATATTCTAATTTATCATGCAGATTATAACAAATGAAATCGGACACCTGTTCTCCTTCAATATCAACTATACGAAGACGTTGATCTTTTTTCAATAGGAAAGCAATGCCACTACGTGCCGGAATTATTTTTAATTGATCCATGATTTATTTTTAATGGACAAGTCCAGTTTTCATCATATTTCATCCCACTGTATTGATAGACTTCTGAGGTTTTGCCAAAATCATCTAGCATTGGATTTATCGAACCAGAATAAGTGATATCCCGTTTACGAACAATCTCTTTCATACTTTCATATCGGTTCGATGCTCTGAGTTTTTCAAATTGCACATGTGGATTGAATACCAGTGTTGGATATTTGAATTGACGCGATAATCTGCTGCTTGAAGCGTGTAATCCAATAATAAAAAAAGCTTCTTCCTTAAGACTGAAACTAAAAAAAGGAGAAGCTGGATCCATCTGAACACGCGGATCATATCCATATGATTTTGCATCGAGATCAGCCAATGCCTGAAGCCGTTGCCAAAATAATTCATCAAACATTTTATCTGACTGTATTTCAGGCGCTTGAAATAGTATTGAAGCACTTAAAAAATTTTCTTCAGAAAGACGAACTTCATCTACTATTTGATAGAGAAAGTGAAGAATGTCCTGATCATCTTTTGGACATGCCAAATGTTCTGCCACCATGCAACGCATTTGTTGTTTAGTCACAGCTGCCTTGGCACCAATACAAGGAAATGATTGATTACTTATGAAAGCAAGGAATTCATTTATAATAATTTGATGATCAGTATTAGCAACAAGCATGGATAGAGTTTCTATAGGGAACTGCAATTTAATTAGAAAAAAATTAATAATTGTGAATTGGAAGAAAAATTGTTTAATTGATTAATTGTTATTTTGCCTATTGCCTATTGCCATTGCCATTGCCTAGTTCGCAGCTAGTCCGGAAATTTCGCATCCAATTTCTTTAACATGCTTACATGTTTGTTGGCCTCAACGAAAAATCGCAGGCCCTTTTTGAATTTCCAATAATGGATTCCTTTTAAATGATTGTATTTTGAAATTTTATACAAGATGCTCCAATGGTGTGCAAGAATGCTGCACGCTTTTAGTAACGTATTGTCATTCCCATAAACATGATGCGGCTCACCACCGCATCCATTATATTCCAAAATGCAAAAATTCTTTCCTTGTTTCAGGTCTTCAATGGATGCGCATTTTATGTCATAGCGGCCAAAGTATAAGTTTTTAGTATAATAGCTCAGCTCATCGAAAACGTTTAAAAGATTTTCATCTTTTTCGTGTTCCAGATTGACCAGCTTTCCACCACGGCTAAGATTTAATGCGTGGGACAAATAAAAGAGTTCACCTGCCGGAATGATATCATTCAGATTTTCCTTGTGTTTGGATTTGATTTCTTCAATGTGATAGCGTGCCCGTGGATAAGTATTTATTAATTCAGTTAAAGTGGATTTTCCATCACCGCTTACTACCATGGATTCTTTTTTGATAAAACCGGTAATGGTCCCATTCCTTTCATTTGGGAACCGATAATAAAACACACTTACTTCCAGTGGATATTCTATGTATTCTTGAAGAATATAATCTACAGGAATTGTTTCATGATATCTTTTCAAATTCTCCCGAGTATTAATCTTCCTAAACATAAAACCCATTCTGCCAATTTCCGGTTTTGCGATAAATGGAAAATTAAAATTGCCGGATGCAACTAATTTTTCTAATTCGGCAAAAGAGATTCGTGTTGAGACATAAATACTTTTTGGATAGGAGTTGAGTGGAAATAATTTATACATTTCTCTTTTAGATACGCCATCAAATCCACCAAATACTAGTCCCGGATTAGATGGTGTAAAAAACCATATCGATCTTGACCGAAGACAATACCAAATCCATACAGGAATTAATGGAATATATTTTAATCGCCAATCCCAGGTTTCCCAATGGGTGATGCGGTATAAAATTGCATTAAAATTCATAAGAGGATATGGAATTTTCCAGTGGAAACAACCACTATTACATCATAGCAGAAGGATCGTTCTGATAAAGTCCATGTATGTTTCCATCCGGATCTTTAAAATAAGCGAGCCATCCAACAGTGGGAATTGCCATTTTTGGAACTACGATTGTGCCTCCTGCATTTTCGATTTTCAACATGTATTCTTCGAGGTTTACAACATCAATAGAATTTACAACGGGTTGTCCCGGATCTCGTTTTTTCATAAGGCCTCCATTTATTCCAGGTAACTTTTCATCACCGGTTGTTACGGACCAATACGATTCATTTCCAAACTGTTGAAAGCTCCAGCTAAATACTTCTTTAAAGAAGTTCATTGTTTTTTCTGGATTGTCACAGGGAATTTCAAAATGGACTACTCTATTGCTCATATTATTTTGTTTAATAAGTTTAAATTAGTTCTAAAGAGAAATAAATGAATTGATTGTTTGGCAAAGGTAAAGGAAAAAAAAATTCTTGAAATGATTTGCAATTAAATTATTTATCTATCAGTCTATTTAAAATGCCTTCAATTGATCTGGAACTTGGTCGCGGTGCATCTTCATATTGTAGATTACCATTTTTATCAAAGATCATATAAGTGGGATAGCCCGGTATCTGATATTTTTGTAATAATGATCCCAGTTGATTCTCATTTAAAATGATATGAATTCCTGG
>JAYVIT010000262.1:0-2535 GCA_043769965.1 Saprospiraceae bacterium | reverse complement strand
TCCCTTCAATGAGTTCTCGGATTGAAGGATCTTCCTTTTCCGGAACAGGTCGACCGGATTCAGGGAAATTTTGCAATTGATCTACTCTCAAAATAATTTTATCAATGTATCTATCAGCGTAGTAAACCGAATCTAAAGAAATGAAATCATATAAGGATTTGAGATCCTTTGTGGCTCTTTTACCCCATTTTATTTTCGCCATCGATTTACCATTTTCTTTACCGATTCATGACTCATGGTTTTCCCTTCTTTTATATCTTTTAAGCCTTCATCGATTTTTTCAATTACAATTAATTTTTCAAGAAAATCCTCCAAAACAAATTCTTTTGGAAATTCATTCAGCGTGGAAATAACTGCAGATTTTTTCATAAACCAAAAATACGAATAATTATCGTTTATTAAAATTTTTATAAGATACACTTAATTTTACTTACATTTTAGGCGCTCGTCGCCATTTCCAACCTTGCAGGACAACTCCCGCAGGGTGTGACAACTAATTTTTTTGCCACAAGAACTATTTCCCAAATATCTTTGTTCTTCCCCATTATCATAAAATAATGACTTACTTATGAATAAAATTCTCATTGTATTGCTAGCCTTAGCACTCGGATCTTGTAAACAACAAAAAACAATAAATAATAAAACCATGACAGGTAAATACAGTGTTCATCTGGTACTCGATGAAAAAACCTTTGACAAACAGGGGGTTAAAGACAGCGTGACAGCGGCTTTGTCGAAAGCAAAAGAAGAACTTTCAAAAATGAAGGTTGAATTTGATGAAAAAATGGATACCTCCACTACTGAAGGCAAAATGGAATACTATGCAAAGTCATTTGCTAAAACCATGGCATCTTTTGGAAAAGATCTTGGAGAACTCGGCATCCTTATGGGTGAAGCAGGAGGTGATGTTGCAGTCAAAGCCCTGGAGATGACGGAAACCCTGGTGCAAAATATCAAAATGGATGTCGAACTAAAAGAAGACGGAAGAATAGCCACCGATTCAAGTCTGTTGAATAAGGTGCAATTCGAAGGAACGCAATGGGAAGTAAATGGCGACAATTTCATTTTTAAAGATGACGAAGGTAAAGTCAAACATGAATACACAATTGTCGATAAGACGGATGAAGGATTTGTGTTGCTGCATGATAAATACAGATTGGTGTTTGTGAAGAAGGCGAATTAATCAGAGATTGTAGTTGCGATTTGTTTCGCACCTCTGGTGCTATAAATATTTTGCCTCTATGAGGCTGAAGCTCTTAATAGATATATTATTTTTCAATCTAAGACTAAAATTATTATTCGATTATAAAACTCTCTTCACCTTCGCATCTTTACTCAACATCCATTGATCGTTTATTTTTTTGACCCCCTGTATCCAATTAATACCCGGTTTCTTATTTTTTGAAATGGATCCCAATTGATTATCCAATCGCAATGCTTTCGCTCCATTGTAAGTTGCCCATTTCAAAACTTCTTCAAAAGTAAGCCAGGAATTGTATTTCAAAATCGTTTTCATTTCTTCGATCATGGATAAATGCCAGTTTGAACTCAGACTATCAGTTCCAATACAAATCATTGCATCAGCATATTTAAACTGCATGTAATCAGGCAATGCATTTTCAATAAAAATATTCGCATTCGCACAGGTGACGAAAAATGAATTTGGATTCCAGGATAACACATCTCGGATTTGCGATTCTTTCATTTGAGTGTTGTGTATGAATAAGGTATTGTGTGTGTGATGCATTTGGTTTATTGCATAGTACACGGATTCTTTTCCGGTCGGTTCAAATGCATCCAGCTTAAATCCAAAAGATTCCCAGAATGCAACGAACGCTCCGGTTTTATTGATGAACAATAAATCTTCATCAATGGTCTCCTGATTGTGAATACTCGAAACGTTTTCATTTCCTTCATTCATATTTTTAATCAACTCGAATAATGTCCTTGATACACTATACGGCGCATGCGGAACCATTGTCCTTGGCAATCCTTCAAAACTATCGTATACTTTTTTATAACCATCAAAAAATTGAACTGCTAAATGATCTTGTAAAAAATCAAATGCTTCAATGAAAGTATGATAATGAATATCACTTTTATTCTTTGTTTCGATTGTATCTGTTTTGTTTGATATATCTCCTACTGCAACAATTCCTTCCATTCTCATTTCCTGATCTGCATCAGCAATACTTTGCATGATGAGATCCGGTTCTGTTTCTCTTTGTGAGACCACATTTCTGAGAAATGGAATTAATTTCGTTCCGGTTTGAAATCTTCCTTTAAGATGCGATAACTCCAAATGACAATGTGCATTGATAAATCCAGGGGTCAATATGCCTGGATAATATTCGCATTCAGAAATATTCAGTTCGGAATCAGGTAAGAGATCCAATATCCTTCCATCATCATCAATAACTATTACATGATTTGAAATAAATCCACGATCGCCGGTATGAATTAAATCTGATCTTAGTTTTCGCAAAACAAAAGTTTAATGATCACAAAATGTTTTTGACTGCTCAGTTGAAATTT
>JAYVIT010000261.1:0-6570 GCA_043769965.1 Saprospiraceae bacterium | reverse complement strand
AGGAAATTTTCGAATTTAGCAAGTTCCGATTGAACCCCAAACCCCTTGAAAGGGGCCTTGATTTATCAATTCATTTATAATTATTTCTCTAGATAAAATGTCAACACATCAAAGTAGTATGGTCAACTTTAATTATTAGATTAAATCGTCACCGATATGGATTCAAGCCTCTTTCAAGGCTGCCCGAAGCAGTCGGGGGTTTGGGGTTCAGACGCAAACTTGATTCCATCCACTGACCAAAATCATCCTTACACATGATGGTTCTCCGCTGCTCACATATGACGTTACTTAATTTTGTGCAAAGAAATTTATGAGCGTTATTATTTTATTGATCATCGTAAGTATTTGCATTGCAGGAGCTTTCCTGATTGCATTTATCTGGAGTTCTGAAGATGGTCAATTTGACGATCTCTATTCTCCATCACAAAGAATACTCTTTGATGATACAACTGAATCTGATAATCCAACTAACGAATGAATATGCAACTGGAAACATTTCACTATGATAATAAGATGACCCGTTTATTTGCCATGGCCACCATTTTTTGGGGAGCTGTCGGCATGTTGCTTGGAGTGATTATTGCATTTCAATTGGTTTTTCCTGCGTTAAACTTTGACATCTCATATCTTACTTATGGTAGAATGAGACCTTTGCATACAAATGCAGTGATATTTGCATTTGTAGGTAATGGTATTTTCACCGCGATCTATTATTCGCTGCCCAGATTGGTGAAAGCTTCAATGTGGAGCAACAAATTATCTAAAATACATTTCTGGGGTTGGCAAACCATTATTGTTTTAGCTGCTGTCACTCTGCTTGCCGGATTTACTACAGGAAAAGAATACGCAGAATTAGAATGGCCGATTGATATTTTAATCACAATCATCTGGCTTGTATTTGGCGTCAATATGTTTGGTACGATATTGACAAGAAGAGAAAGGCACTTATATGTTGCCATTTGGTTTTATATCGCTTCGTGGGTTACCGTCGCTATGTTGCATATCGTCAACTCTTTTGAAATGCCCATTAGTTTATTCAAAAGTTATTCGATGTATGCAGGAGTGCAGGACGCTTTAGTGCAATGGTGGTATGGGCACAATGCCGTTGCATTTTTTCTTACAACACCATATCTGGGTTTGATGTATTACTTTCTACCGAAAGCTGCTGACAGACCCATTTATTCCTATAGATTAAGTATAGTGCATTTCTGGTCATTGATATTTATATACATCTGGGCCGGGCCTCATCATTTGTTGTACACTGCATTGCCTGAATGGGCACAATCTCTTGGTACTGCATTCTCCATCATGTTGATACTACCAAGTTGGGGAGGAATGCTCAATGGACTATTTACATTGCGAGGTGCCTGGGATAAAGTAAGAGAAGATCCAGTGCTCAAATTTTTTGTAGTTGCAGTAACAGCATATGGCATGGCCACATTCGAAGGACCCATGATGTCGTTGAAAAGCGTAAATGCAATTTCACATTACAGTGATTGGACAGTAGCTCACGTACATATAGGCGCATTGGGTTGGAATGGATTTTTGACATTCGGAATGATGTATTGGTTGATTCCAAAACTTTATAAAACGGAATTGTATTCTAAAAAATTAGCATCAACGCATTTTTGGATTGGGACATTTGGAATTGTGTTGTACGCAATTCCAATGTATTGGTCTGCATTCAGATCGTATTTTATGATGAAGTCCTTTACACCAGAAGGTCAATTGCAGTATCAGTTTATGGATATCGTTCAATCGATAATGCCATTCTACGCACTGCGTGCAATCGGTGGAACAATCTTCTTAACCGGAGTAATCATCATGATTTATAATCTCATTAAAACTGCTAAGAAAGGAACTTTTTTAGAATCAGAAAAAGCAGAAGCGGCACCTTTGAGTAAAGATTATGCGCCTGCCAAATCTGCATTCTGGCACAGCATTATTGAAAGGAAACCAGCACTGCTGTTGACACTGAGTTTAATTGTAGTTGCTATTGGCGGACTTGTCGAACTGATACCAACTTTTTTAATTAAATCAAATGTACCAACCATTGCAAGTGTAAAACCATATACTCCTTTGGAATTGCAGGGACGTGATATATATATTAGAGAAGGATGTTACAATTGTCATTCGCAAATGGTGAGACCATTCCGATATGAGGTAATGCGCTTTGGAGAATACTCTAAAGCTGGCGAGTTTGTTTATGATCATCCATTCCAATGGGGAAGCAAGCGTACAGGTCCTGATCTGGCACGTGTTGGTGGAAAGTATCCGGATAGCTGGCATTTTAATCATATGCTCGAACCTGCTTCCATTTCACCCGGATCAAGTATGCCAAAGTATCCATGGCTATTCGAAACCGAATTGGATATCTCAACTACAAATTCTAAAATTCATGCAATGCGTAAAATGGGTGTGCCCTATCCGAATGGTTTTGAATCTATAGCAAATGATGATCTTAAAAAGCAAGCCGAAGAAATCAAAAAGAATCTTCGAGCTGATAAAATTGAAATTCCCGCAGAACGGGAAATCATTGCTCTCATTGCATACATGCAACGATTAGGAAAAGATATTAAAATAAAATCAAGTTCAAAATAATATTGAGAGTATGAAATTTCAAAATTACCTCGAAAAAATTGCCGGAGTTGAAATGTATCCATTGATTTCACTCTTGCTTTTCGTAAGCTTTTTTATACTAGTTACGATATGGGCATTTGGCACCAGCAAAGAATTGATTAAACGGATGGAAAATCTACCCTTAGATAAATCAGAATAAAACCTATTCCATGAAAACTAGAAATTCATATATAGATACAATTATTAATGCAGTCATTTTTATTCTAATTCCTGCTGTTAATTATTCACAGGAAGTTGCGACAACGGCAAATGCTGCCAACCAGAAATCCTTTTTTACCTTTGATGCAGATACCGCCCTATTTTTTATTGCTGCAACTCTTGCTGTAGTTATCTTATTTCTTTTAGGAGTAATGCGTTCGGCAGTGCGTCATCATTTCAATACTAAAAAAATAAATGATACCATTAAATTTTTGCTAACCGGTATAGTAATTACTTTAAATCTTCAGTATGCATCAGCACAAGATAGTACTCCAGTGATTAAAACAAGTCAACAATTTTTACTCAGTAATCAAGGTTGGTTTATGTTGATCATCATCGCCCTTGAAATCTATGTATTGATCTCTATAAAAAAATGGTTAAAATTCTTTACCGGAATTGAAGTCTACGAAGCCGGACTTGAAAAAACAAAAATAAATCTGTGGGATAAAATAAATGCATTCAAACCCATGGATAAAGAAGCAAGCATTGATACCGGCCATGATTATGATGGTATCCGGGAACTGGACAATATTACACCACCCTGGTTTGTTGCAGCTTTTATTGGCACCATTATATTTGCTGCCGTTTATTTATACAGGTATAATGTTGCATATTCCGCACCAAACCAGATTGCCGAATATGAAATTGTAATGAAAGAAGCAGCATTACAAAAACTTGAATATCTAAAAGATCAAGGCAATCTCATCGATGAAAACTCAGTGACGCTTTTGAAAGAAGGTGAATACGAAGAAGGCAAATCACTTTATAAAATAGCTTGTGCTGTTTGTCATGGGATTAATGGCCAGGGCTTAGTAGGACCTAACATGACGGATGACTATTGGATTAATGGTGGTAGTGTAAAAGATATTTTCACAACAATAAAATATGGTGTGATTGATAAGGGAATGAAATCCTGGAAGGATGATTATTCACCAAATCAAATTTCTGAACTTACCAGTTACATTAAATCACTTAGAGGTACCAATCCATCAGATCAAAAAGCTGCACAGGGCAACTTGTACAAAGAAGAAGCTGCAAGTGTTTCAGCGGATTCGACCAAAACGAAACAAGATTCTCTACAAACCAAAAAGTAATGAATCTTGAAGACTTAAAACATGCCGAAAATTTCAGGGACCGGATCAGCACAGTTACAAAAAGCGGATCACGGAATTGGATTTATGCTCTAAAACCAACTGGCAAATATTACAAGCTCAGAAATTACAGTTCATTAATCTATCTACTAATATTCTTTTCCCTTCCATTAATAAAATTAAATGGAGAACCATTCTTCCTGTTGAATTTTCCGGAAGGGAAATTTATTATTTACGGAAAAATATTCTGGCCTCAGGACTTTTTCATATTTGCAGTTGCAATGATCACCTTTATCATTTTCATTGCATTGTTCACCGTAATTTATGGAAGACTGTTTTGCGGCTGGGCCTGCCCTCAAACGATTTTTATGGAAATGGTCTTCCGCAAAATCGAATGGTGGATTGAAGGATCCGGCAATCAACAACGCACTTTGAATGACAAACCCTGGGATCTTGAAAAAATAACCAAGAAATTCATCAAACACTCCGTATTCCTACTAATTTCATTTTTGATCGCAAATACATTTTTATCATACATTATCGGAATTGATGAATTGTATAAAATAATACGCGAATCAATATCAGAACACTTAAATCTTTTGAGTGGATTAATTATTTTTACTCTATTATTCTATGGTGTATTCGCTTATGTACGTGAAATCGTTTGCACTACAGTTTGTCCTTATGGTCGACTGCAAAGTGTATTGTTTGATAAGGACACCATGCAGATTGCATATGATTATTCAAGAGGTGAGCCAAGAGGGAAAGTAACCAAAGGAGAAGAACGCAAATTAGGAGACTGTATTGATTGTAAAAAATGCGTTTATGTTTGTCCGACTGGAATCGATATCCGAGATGGTGTGCAAATGGAATGTGTCGGATGTACTGCATGCATCGATGCGTGCGATGAGGTCATGGATAAATTATCTTTTCCAAAAGGTTTGATTCGCTATGCTTCTGAAAATGAAATTTTACATAAACGCAAGTTTCATTTTAATACCCGTATGAAAGCTTATACAGGCGCATTGGGATTTTTGTTAATCTTTATGTCCATACTCATTATAACCAGAAGATCAATCGACAGTTCTGTAATGCGGGCTCAGGGTCAATTATATCAAGAACTTGATTCCATTTCAATCAGCAACTTGTATACCGCAAAAATTATAAACAAAACTTCAAAAAATCAAAAAGTAGATCTGAAGCTTGAGGAATCCAATGGTAAAATCCAATATGTCGGCCATGAAGAATTAATACTCAAGCCAGAATCCATACATGAAATAGAATTTTTTGTGGTGTTTAATAAGACTGATATTGTGAACCGGAAAAATGATATTCATTTAAATGTATTTCAGGATGGTGAACGGATTCAGCGAATTTCGACAAATTTTCTGGGACCGTATAAATGAGGGAAGGAAGGCTGTAGGCTGTAGGCTGTAGGCTGTAGGCTGTAGGAATTTAATATTATGTATTAAATGTTTAGTGTTTATTTCAATATTCTTTAATAAAAATTAAAATATTAATTCTATGTTTCAAATATATTATTTTCTAACCTACAGTCTAAAGCCTACAGCCTAAACACCTAATATATGAACTGGGGATATAAAATCGCATTTGCATATGGTTCTTTTGTAATCATGATACTCTATTTTTTATTTGTGTCGTCGAGTCAGACCAATGAATTGGTTGAAGATCATTATTATGAAAAGGAGCTGAAGTTTCAGAATGTTTTGAATGCAAATCAAAATCTTGCTGATCTGAACATCAAGCCAATAATTGAAATCACAGCTCAACAGGTAAATATCAAATTGCCGTCACAAGTTGGCTCCAATATTTCGAATGGCAAAATAGAATTCATGCGCATGGCTGACAAATCAAGGGATCTTGCATTTGATTTTAATACGGATGAAAATGGTCATTTTTCAATACCTATTGAGAAATTTCATCCGGGCTCTTATCAATTGAAAATTCAATGGCAATTTCATAGTACTCCGTATATGTATAGAGACGAATTTACTTACAAGAAACCATGAGCATTACTGCAATAGCATTGGCGGGTTTTAGCATGGGCATACTGGGAAGTCTGCATTGCATCGGCATGTGTGGTCCGATTGCATTGGGTTTGGCTGGTAGCTTTGAGAGCAAATCGGATCGTTTTAAAAATATTCTATTGTACAATGGAGGACGATCCATCTCGTATGCATTGATGGGCATTATTCTTGGTTTAATTGGAAACCGGTTTGCATTAGCGGGATATCAACAAATACTTTCAATATCTGCAGGACTATTGATCATTTTCGTTTTTCTATTTAATTACTTCTACAAAAACAAATTTCAATTTTTGAAATCGTGGAATAGCAAAATCCAAATACTACTTGGTGAAACTCTAAGCAAACCAAAAACAATGTGGTATCAACTTGAAGTTGGCATCATCAATGCCTGGCTGCCCTGCGGACTGGTGTACCTCGCACTTGCGACCGCACTAGCAACAGCAAATGCCTGGTATGGCGCCTTGTTTATGTTGTCATTTGGATTCGGCACTACACCTCTTATGGCCAGCCTGATGTTTGCAGGAAATTACTTTACCGTTTCTATGCGATCAAAACTGAGAAGTCTGATTCCGGTTTTTATTTTGGTGTCTGCT
>JAYVIT010000260.1:0-2509 GCA_043769965.1 Saprospiraceae bacterium | reverse complement strand
GATTGGTATCCCTGGGGCGATGAGGCTATAAACAAAGCGAAAAATGAATCCAAATTATTAATCATTAGTGTAGGATATTCATCCTGTCATTGGTGTCACGTTATGGAACGTGAATCATTTTCAGATACAGCAGTTAGCCGCTTGATGAATAAATATTTTGTTTCCATAAAAGTTGATCGAGAAGAAAGACCAGACATTGACAATGTATATATGACGGCATGCCAGATTTCAAATAGAAATGGTGCCTGTGGTTGGCCGCTCAATGCAATTGCACTGCCTGATGGAAAACCAATTTGGGTTGGAAGTTATCTATCAAAAGATGATTGGATGAAATTGTTGAATCAAGTAAATGATTTGTATCATGAAGACCAGAATGAATTGCAAAAAATGGCTTATCAAATTGCAAATCATCTTCAGACAGATCATAAATTTACACTGACTTCAGATAAAATTTCATTTGATGAAAAAACACTCCAATCCCTTCATAAAAAACTAAGTATGGATCTTGATTATACCTTGGGTGGCAGATCAGGCGATTTGAAATTTCCAATGCCAACATTAATACAATATGCAATGGAGTTTTCAAACTATTCCAAAGATGCAAAAACGGAAGGCTGGGTGAAAACAACATTGAATGAAATGATGAATGGTGGAATTTATGATCAATTGAGTGGCGGATTTGCAAGATATTCAACGGATGAAAAGTGGAAGGTGCCTCATTTCGAAAAAATGTTGTACGACAATGCGCAATTGATTAGTCTGTATGCCAATGCCTACAAGTGGAGCAAATCAGAAGCATACAAAAAAATATTGGTGCAAACTATTTCATTCATGCAGAGCGATTTTTCCAATGAGATGGGACATTATTTTTCATCATTCGATGCCGACTCGGAAGGAGAAGAAGGCAAGTATTATGTTTGGACACAACAAGAAATTAAACAAGCAATACCAGATGATAAAACCTTTGCTCTCTTTTCGGAATTTTACAGCATAATCTCTTCTGGTAATTGGGAAAATGGAAAAAATGTACTTCATATTGAAAGTTCAATTGTGGCTTTAGCCAAAAAGCATAATTTGGGTGAACGTGAAATACAAAATCTCTTGGAAAATGCAAACAACAAATTATTGGAAGCAAGAAAACTACGGAAAGCACCTAAGCGTGATGAGAAAGTAATTAGCTCGTGGAATGCAATGATGGTTTGTGGACTTGCTGATGCCTATTCTGCTTTAGGAGATGAAAAATATTTGGAACAAGCACTGAAAACCGGAAATTTTATAAAAAATGAAATGCTCACTCCGGATCACAAGATGTTTCGTACCTATAAAGCAGGAAAGAAAGGGGAGTATGCATTTCTGGATGACTATGCTTTTACCATTCAAAGTTTTATTAAATTGTACGAAGTAACTTTTGATGAAAGTTGGTTGCTTACTGCGAAAGCATTATCTGATTATGTCATCAAAAATTTTTCAGATGAAGAAAATGTTTATTTCTATTACAACTCTTCACTTGATCCGGAATTAATTGCGCGGAAGAAAGAAATTGATGACCAGGTCATTCCAGCATCCAATTCGGTAATGTGCGATGCTTTGCACAAACTGGGTTTGTATTTATACAATAAAGATTATTTGGATCGCAGTGAGAAAATGCTCATTGATGTAGTAAAAAATCCTGCAACATCTTATCCAGTATTTCATTCCAACTGGCTTAGAGTTTATCTAGAGCATCTCAAGCCTTTGTACGAAGTTGCTATAGTTGGTCCTGATTATAAAAAACTGCAAAAGGAAATCTTGTCAAAATATTTACCGCAATCCATTTTGTTAGGTGGAGCCACTGAAGGTTCACTTGAATTGTTAAAAGAAAAATTGCAGGAAGGACAAACATATATTTATGTATGCAGAAATAAAGTATGCAAATTGCCGGTGAAGGATGCAGCTAAGGCGATAGAGTTAATGAAATGAAAGAATTAAGAAATTAAAGAATTAAAGAGTTGAAAAGCGGTAAGTGCTTAAGAATAAATTTGAACCTCGAAGAGGTGAAATTATTATAACAAGAAATAGAATAAAAAAATTAAAACCCCGAAGAGGTGAAATAGCATTAAATTCATCATACATCACTTACCATTTTAATTTAATATTCTTGAAAACAATCTGGTATCCGTTTGGTCAAGTACTTGCAGCAATACGCTTCGTTTTGTTGATTGGAAGTATGGCTATAGTAGTAGGTGTTGGATTGTTATTGGTAAACCTTAAAATTGCCGATCAGAATCTTGCATTTAAAATACGGACTTTCTGGTGTAAGCTTGCTTTAAAAATTCTTGGAATTCGATTATATGTTACTGGTAAAATTGATCTTACTGAAGGAACTTTGTATGTTGGCAATCACAGGTCATTGATAGATCCTATTGTTGCATTTTGTTTTATTGATCATGGATATGCAGTAAGTAAAATTGAAGTATCGACTTATCCTTTGGTTCATACAGGTGCAAAACTTTCCGGGGTGATTTATGTG
>JAYVIT010000259.1:0-2043 GCA_043769965.1 Saprospiraceae bacterium | reverse complement strand
ATATATTGTCATTCATGTCACAGATGATACAGAGCCAGTAGCGGTATGTGACCGCAACACAGTTGTTGCATTAAACCATAGCGGATACAATTGGGTTCCTGCTGAAGTGTTTGATGATGGTAGTTTCGATGAATGTCAATTGCATCATTTTGAAGTGCGACGAATGGATAGTGCATCTTGTGGTACCCTTGGGTTTGATGACTGGGGTCCGGAAGTTGGATTCTGTTGTGCAGATGTTGGACGAACCATAATGGTTGCATTTAAAGCTATCGATCATAGTGGCAATGAAGCTATATGTATGGTGAGTGTAGAAGTACAAGATAAAGACAGACCATTGATAACTTGTTTGCCAAACATTACTGTTGATTGTCGCTTTGATATTGATTACAATAATTTAGATGTTTTCGGAAAAATTGTTACTGAAGAAGCGGATCGAGATACGATAATTATTGATCCCAGATTTTATCATATCATCGGAGGGCATCCATTGGATGGTATTGCTTCAGATAATTGTCCTCCAACAGTGGTTGAAGTTGATGATTTTAGTAATATTAATCAGTGTGGCATGGGTTATATCATAAGAACCTTTCATGCTCATGATGAACAAGGCAATATAAGTGATGTATGCTACCAATACATTTATGTATTTAATTCGCAACCGTTTGATAGTAATTCTATTCAATGGCCTTTAGATTTGGATACCTTAGGTATTTGTGATCCGAATGAATTAATACCGGAACGACTCAGCCCTCCTTATGATAAGCCTATTACAAATGATGATGAGTGTAGTCTTATCGGTTATAGTTATGTAGATCAATTATTCGCTCCTACATTACCGGGCGATCCTTGTTTTAAAATATTAAGAACCTGGAAAGTAATTGACTGGTGTCAAAGAGATATTAATAATAATGTCATCATTTGGTCACACTTACAAATTATTAAAGTAAGAAATAATGTGGATCCAATTATAACAAGAGTTACAGCAGATACTGTAGTGTGCAGTTATGATATCAATTGCAGACCGATTGCAGTAACTTTTTCTATTGAAGTTAGTGATGATTGCACTCCTGTAGATCAGATGTTATACACGCATAAAATTGACTTTAATGGAGATGGTACAATTGATTACGCAAGGGCTGGAATAGGTGAGAGAGTAGCAACAGGTACTTGGCCAATTGGAAGACATATTGTCTATTGGGAAGTTGAGGACCGTTGTGGCAACACCGCCAAAACACATTTTGTACTTGATTTGCAAAATTGTAAATCGCCAGTCGCGTATTGTTTAAATGGTTTGTCAACTGAATTGACTCCAATGGATATCACTGGTGATGGCATTCCTGATGTTTCTCGGGATTCTGTATGGGCCAGAGATTTTGATGCAGGTTCGTATCACAATTGTGGATATCATGTAGCCATTAGTTTCTCCGCTGATACTACAGATACATTCAGAGTTTATGATTGCGATAGTATCGGTACTCGGTTTGTTGAGATGTGGGTAACAGATATCAATGGAAATACTTCTTTCTGCAAAACATTTATTGACATACAGGATAATAAAGGATTCTGTCCGCCGAATCTAAAAAATTCAAATGTTGATGGTTTAATCATAACTGAAAAAGGGGATGGTGTGCAGAATGTATCTATTGGTGGTTTGATGACAGATGCAAATGGTAAATACGCATTCCTTCAAATACCAAATGGTAATCAAATCATAGTAAAACCATCTAAAACAGATGGTTGGTTAAATGGTGTATCCACTGCGGATATTGTAAAAATCCAGAGACATATCCTCGGATTGGAATCTTTGAATTCAGCATATAAAGTAATTGCTGCTGACGTAAACAGAACAGGCACAATTACTGCAAAAGACGTTTCGGATTTGAGAAAATTGATTTTAGGTATAACCACTGAAATCAATGGAAATACAAGCTGGCGCTTTGTCGATAAGTCGTATACTTTTATTAATCCTTTGATGGCAATGAGTCAAAACTTTCCGGAATCATTTGATATCAATTCGTTGAATGGAAATATGAATCTGGATTT
>JAYVIT010000258.1:0-8278 GCA_043769965.1 Saprospiraceae bacterium | reverse complement strand
TTATATTTTAAAAGTCAATGATCCGAAGAACTTTAAGGTGTACGCAAAATAAGATCTGAAATCGGATCTATCTGATTGAAGAATTAATGGTTAATAAAAATAAATTAATGGATCACATTTAAAAGTTGGGGGCCACAATAAAATGTCTTTAATATTAAATCTTTAGAATTGGATTCTGAGTTTTCAAAATAATTTACTTCAATCGATAGAGAGTATAGTGATCGAGAATCTTTCGTTCTTTTGCAGTCGCTCAAAAGAACCAAAAAGCTTGTTCGAAATAAGGCGCCTTTGCTTACTCACAAGGCTTCAGCTCGTATTTTTCTTCCTAGCGTTTTTGACCTTTATAGTTGCTTAGGAGTAAATTCATTTCATAGAAGAATCTCCAAAAGTTAGGCTTTGAAAAATACTCGCCACGCGCTGTATTTCGAACGGATACCCCGATTAATAAAAGATAAGAAATTTCTTGGTCCCCAACTTTTTAACCTTACCCAAATTAATGGGTCAAGTTAATTTTCTGGGGAGTAAATCAATTTCACAAACTTTCTATGGAATCTCTTTACTTCATAATTCATTATTCGTTAATCGGTGTTCATTATTCATTCAATAATACTGATACTGAACAAATTAGCAGAATTTCGAATAATGATTAACGAATAATGAATTACGAAGTTTATAAAGAATGGATTAATTATCTAAAGAATAAGTACTCCCCAACTTTTTAACCTTACCCAAATTAATTCTTAAAACGATTTTCTCTTCCATCTCAAATCTCATAGTTCATAGTTCAGATCTCAGATTTTTTTTTTGAAATGATCTTCATCCCTTCTTTTGTTGTCAATCTTGAAAGCTGATTGTTTTCTATAATAAATTTCTCAACAGCATCGGGATCTATTTTTGAATATTGTCTCAATGCCCATCCTGCAGCTTTTCTCACAAAAAATTCTTTGCTGTCTGCTCTGCGCAAGATGAGTTTTTTGAGTAAATCGAAATCTGTTTGACTTCGAAACATGAGTTGAATAATAATGGCTGATCGTTGATACCAGAAATTATCCGATTCAATCCACTTCAAACAATATTGGTCTCTCAATTTCAAATTTTTCTTGATTAAAGTTCCAATGATTTGTGGGGCCAATCCATCGACTGTATCCCACCAGGAATCTTTTGCAATGAGCTTCTCAAAGAAGGCTATAAAACTGGTATCCATTCTTTTCAATTGCCTGACACTTATATCCATAGCTGCATACTTGTATTCCCGTTGTGGTTGCGACCAACAGGTCTCTATAAAATCGATAAATTCAATTTTCTTTTCAGGTTTATAACTTCCTAAAACGCCTTTGATAATTTCTTTTCGTTTGGGTGATGGGATTCCATAATATTCAAATTGATCCCGCATATACTTTTTCATTTGAATGGCCAATTGTGGATTGGCATTGGATTCAAATGCTGATTGAAATTGATTGAAATAATCTTTCAAAAAAATAAAATGACTAAATGAACAATGAATTATTTAATCAGACTCACCATCTTCCGTTCATGATAAACATCTTTCCTGATCACTTTATACACCAGATCATAAACATAAGCCCCTGGTGGTAGATCTGCGCCTGTGTTATCAAATTTTCCATTCCAGATATCCTTTGGATCGGTTGAAGTAAATACTTTTCCTCCCCAGCGATCATAAACATTCAATTCATATTTTTCCAGGGAATGGATCTGTCCAACTGGACCAAATTCATCGTTCTTTCCATCGCCATTCGGTGTAAATGCATTTGGCATAAACAAAGTGAAATCTCTGTAAACAAATACATCAGTATCTAAAGTATCTGTGCAAAGAAACCGATCGGTAGCGATCATTCGGATATGATGAATTCCTGTATCTGCCAATACAATTTGCAATGATCGATCAAAAAAATACTGCTTACCATCAATGATCCAGGTTCTTCCTATCGTTCCAATGGATTCATCTTTTACATTTATCACTGGATCTTTGATATTGACCAAATGTGTATCAACTGCCCAACTGGCAGTTGGCGGATCGTACACGTAAATTACATTTTTGAAATCGCCCTCATTAAAACAGCCCAAAGGAGAAGTTACTTCCAGTTTCAAATCGTAAACACCCTTTAAATTAAATTTATGTTTTACGGTATAACCTGAATCCCGTTCACCATCACTGAATTTCCACAAAAATTTATAGGAGTTGTCAGTCGGAAAAGAAACATTTTTAAATTCAACTTCCAAGGGGACGCAACCTTCATTTAGATTGGGTCTGAATACAATCACATCCGGAGCAGGATACCATTTGATTTCTTTAAAGATTTGATTCACGCATCCGAAATTGTCTTTAATGTTTAACAACACCGGATAAGTACCAGGTTTGAGATATTGTATCTCCGGATTTTGTGTAAATGCTGTGATGCCATCACCGACACTCCAGTTCCAATTTGTGATGGTGCTATAAGCTGAACTGGATTGATCCATAAATTGCACAGGACCTGCTTTACATGAATCGTATACAGCTGTGAATTGCGAAGTCAAATCGGGTATGACATTGATTTTAAAATATCCGGTATCCCCGCAATTGGTATATGGATTGATAATAAACTTTCCATTGTGCAATCCACCTTCTTTAAATTTGATATATGGAGCCCAACCGATAAATGAATCAATCAAACCACCATTTTCATAAGTCCACAAAATTTCATTGATGTATCGTTGATCAATACTTGCATTTAAAACCTGATACACCATGCTTCCGCAAAGTGTAATATCAAACCTGTCAGGCGTTAATTGACTTGCTCCTTGTAGCCTTGCTTCTATTATCCCATCACAATGAGCCACATTAAATTGAAAATCTCTTTTCAATACAGAAAGCAATACTCCATTTCGATATTCATACACACAAACACTAACTACAAATTGTCCAATGACATCTGGAGTGCCCGAAATAATACCATCCAATGAATTAATGGTAACAGGAGGATTTCCCCCCATAGGAAACAATGCAGAATATGGAAACTTATAATCCACAGGCGCAAATGGCGGGGGGCAATCGGGAGTTGGGTTAACGCTATTACAACCATTACCACGACCTCCTCCTTTCAATGGTTCGCAAAATTCATAGATCAAAAGATCCCCTTCTTTGTCGATTGCAGAATGATCAAATTTAAATGGTGCATTTACACAAAGTACCGTTGGAGGAAAACTTATAAATCGAGGAGAACTATTGCAAGTTTTTTGTGATTCCGGATGAATATCAATCGTAAAAGTTGCACCATCATTCAAAGGATTCTGAATATTTGTAATGGTAGCATTCCTACAACATCGTTGCCAGACAATTAAATAATTCTCATTGATTATCGGAAGATCAACGGTGTATTCATAAATTCCTGCTTCGCCACAAATATTTGGTGGCAGATCCAGACAAGGATATACAGGAGGATCAATGTTGTGTACTACCCGATCCCAGGTAATTCGATACTCAGAATTGTTTCCGCTTCCTGTTTTTGTATTGAAGTATTGATTACCACTTTTTCTAAAAATAGTAAATCCGAGTGTCTGATCAAATTGAGACTGACTTCCACAATCCCTGTATAATTTTATGGTAATGAGATATTTTCTTTTTGTAGTATCCTGTCCATTATTTCCATAGCCAAGACATTCATAATACATCTCACCACCAATGATATGGGTGCAATAAACCGTATGACTTAATAAACTAAAGAAAAATATGAGGAGAAAGGATGTTGCTTTAATCATAAACTAGTATCAAAAATAAGTCAATTAGAATTAAGATACGGAAATATATTTACCAAGGGGGGCTGAATCAGTGTAGCTTGGAGCGAGGAGTAGTGAGTTAGCAGTTATTTGTTTTATGTTAATTTGCTTACTAAGAATTGAAGATTTACTGCATTCAATTCATAGAACATTTATCTGTGCTTGGGGAAACGGGGTAAGACATGACATTTTTCAAACCAAAACAGATTCAGAATAACGAATAAAAAATGTCATGTCTTTTCCAGCTTTTTTCGGGTCAGAATAAAAAGTTGAGGAGTAAATAGAAACAGTGCTATCGGGACGAAATATTGGTAGAGTAAACCCATCCATAAATTAGAAATCCGCCAGTTGGCGGATGAAATATTTCATCCGCCAACTGGCGGATTTCTAATTTATGGATGGGTTTACTCTACCAATATTTCGTCCCGATAGCACTGTTTCTATTTACTCCTCAACTTTTTATTCTGACCCGAAAAAAGCTGGAAAAGACATGACATTTTTTATTCGTTATTCTGAATCTGTTTTGGTTTGAAAAATGTCATGTCTTACCCCGTTTCCCCAAGCACAGATAAATGTTCTATGAATTGAATGCAGTAAATCTTCAATTCTTAGTAAGCAAATTAACATAAAACAAATAACTGCTAACTCACTACTCCTCGCTCCAAGCTACACTGATTCAGCCCCCCTTGGTAAATATATTTCCGTATCTTAATTCTAATTGACTTATTTTTGATACTAGTTTATGATTAAAGCAACATCCTTTCTCCTCATATTTTTCTTTAGTTTATTAAGTCATACGGTTTATTGCACCCATATCATTGGTGGTGAGATGTATTATGAATGTCTTGGCTATGGAAATAATGGACAGGATACTACAAAAAGAAAATATCTCATTACCATAAAATTATACAGGGATTGTGGAAGTCAGTCTCAATTTGATCAGACACTCGGATTTACTATTTTTAGAAAAAGTGGTAATCAATACTTCAATACAAAAACAGGAAGCGGAAACAATTCTGAGTATCGAATTACCTGGGATCGGGTAGTACACAACATTGATCCTCCTGTATATCCTTGTCTGGATCTGCCACCAAATATTTGTGGCGAAGCAGGAATTTATGAATACACCGTTGATCTTCCGATAATCAATGAGAATTATTTAATTGTCTGGCAACGATGTTGTAGGAATGCTACCATTACAAATATTCAGAATCCTTTGAATGATGGTGCAACTTTTACGATTGATATTCATCCGGAATCACAAAAAACTTGCAATAGTTCTCCTCGATTTATAAGTTTTCCTCCAACGGTACTTTGTGTAAATGCACCATTTAAATTTGATCATTCTGCAATCGACAAAGAAGGGGATCTTTTGATCTATGAATTTTGCGAACCATTGAAAGGAGGAGGTCGTGGTAATGGTTGTAATAGCGTTAACCCAACTCCCGATTGCCCCCCGCCATTTGCGCCTGTGGATTATAAGTTTCCATATTCTGCATTGTTTCCTATGGGGGGAAATCCTCCTGTTACCATTAATTCATTGGATGGTATTATTTCGGGCACTCCAGATGTCATTGGACAATTTGTAGTTAGTGTTTGTGTGTATGAATATCGAAATGGAGTATTGCTTTCTGTATTGAAAAGAGATTTTCAATTTAATGTGGCTCATTGTGATGGGATAATAGAAGCAAGGCTACAAGGAGCAAGTCAATTAACGCCTGACAGGTTTGATATTACACTTTGCGGAAGCATGGTGTATCAGGTTTTAAATGCAAGTATTGATCAACGATACATCAATGAAATTTTGTGGACTTATGAAAATGGTGGTTTGATTGATTCATTTATCGGTTGGGCTCCATATATCAAATTTAAAGAAGGTGGATTGCACAATGGAAAGTTTATTATCAATCCATATACCAATTGCGGGGATACCGGATATTTTAAAATCAATGTCATACCCGATTTGACTTCGCAATTCACAGCTGTATACGATTCATGTAAAGCAGGTCCTGTGCAATTTATGGATCAATCCAGTTCAGCTTATAGCACCATCACAAATTGGAACTGGAGTGTCGGTGATGGCATCACAGCATTTACACAAAATCCGGAGATACAATATCTCAAACCTGGTACTTATCCGGTGTTGTTAAACATTAAAGACAATTTCGGATGCGTGAATCAAATCTTTAAAGAAATCAAATGGTATCCTGCTCCGGATGTGATTGTATTCAGACCCAATCTAAATGAAGGTTGCGTCCCCTTGGAAGTTGAATTTAAAAATGTTTCTTTTCCGACTGACAACTCCTATAAATTTTTGTGGAAATTCAGTGATGGTGAACGGGATTCAGGTTATACCGTAAAACATAAATTTAATTTAAAGGGTGTTTACGATTTGAAACTGGAAGTAACTTCTCCTTTGGGCTGTTTTAATGAGGGCGATTTCAAAAATGTAATTTACGTGTACGATCCGCCAACTGCCAGTTGGGCAGTTGATACACATTTGGTCAATATCAAAGATCCAGTGATAAATGTAAAAGATGAATCCATTGGAACGATAGGAAGAACCTGGATCATTGATGGTAAGCAGTATTTTTTTGATCGATCATTGCAAATTGTATTGGCAGATACAGGAATTCATCATATCCGAATGATCGCTACCGATCGGTTTCTTTGCACAGATACTTTAGATACTGATGTATTTGTTTACAGAGATTTCACTTTGTTTATGCCAAATGCATTTACACCGAATGGCGATGGAAAGAACGATGAATTTGGTCCAGTTGGACAGATCCATTCCCTGGAAAAATATGAATTGAATGTTTATGATCGCTGGGGAGGAAAAGTATTTACTTCAACCGATCCAAAGGATATCTGGAATGGAAAATTTGATAACACAGGCGCAGATCTACCACCAGGGGCTTATGTTTATGATCTGGTGTATAAAGTGATCAGGAAAGATGTTTATCATGAACGGAAGATGGTGAGTCTGATTAAATAATTCATTGTTCATTTAGTCATTTTATTTTTTTGAAAGATTATTTCAATCAATTTCAATCAGCATTTGAATCCAATGCCAATCCACAATTGGCCATTCAAATGAAAAAGTATATGCGGGATCAATTTGAATATTATGGAATCCCATCACCCAAACGAAAAGAAATTATCAAAGGCGTTTTAGGAAGTTATAAACCTGAAAAGAAAATTGAATTTATCGATTTTATAGAGACCTGTTGGTCGCAACCACAACGGGAATACAAGTATGCAGCTATGGATATAAGTGTCAGGCAATTGAAAAGAATGGATACCAGTTTTATAGCCTTCTTTGAGAAGCTCATTGCAAAAGATTCCTGGTGGGATACAGTCGATGGATTGGCCCCACAAATCATTGGAACTTTAATCAAGAAAAATTTGAAATTGAGAGACCAATATTGTTTGAAGTGGATTGAATCGGATAATTTCTGGTATCAACGATCAGCCATTATTATTCAACTCATGTTTCGAAGTCAAACAGATTTCGATTTACTCAAAAAACTCATCTTGCGCAGAGCAGACAGCAAAGAATTTTTTGTGAGAAAAGCTGCAGGATGGGCATTGAGACAATATTCAAAAATAGATCCCGATGCTGTTGAGAAATTTATTATAGAAAACAATCAGCTTTCAAGATTGACAACAAAAGAAGGGATGAAGATCATTTCAAAAAAAAAATCTGAGATCTGAACTATGAACTATGAGATTTGAGATGGAAGAGAAAATCGTTTTAAGAATTAATTTGGGTAAGGTTAAAAAGTTGGGGAGTACTTATTCTTTAGATAATTAATCCATTCTTTATAAACTTCGTAATTCATTATTCGTTAATCATTATTCGAAATTCTGCTAATTTGTTCAGTATCAGTATTATTGAATGAATAATGAACACCGATTAACGAATAATGAATTATGAAGTAAAGAGATTCCATAGAAAGTTTGTGAAATTGATTTACTCCCCAGAAAATTAACTTGACCCATTAATTTGGGTAAGGTTAAAAAGTTGGGGACCAAGAAATTTCTTATCTTTTATTAATCGGGGTATCCGTTCGAAATACAGCGCGTGGCGAGTATTTTTCAAAGCCTAACTTTTGGAGATTCTTCTATGAAATGAATTTACTCCTAAGCAACTATAAAGGTCAAAAACGCTAGGAAGAAAAATACGAGCTGAAGCCTTGTGAGTAAGCAAAGGCGCCTTATTTCGAACAAGCTTTTTGGTTCTTTTGAGCGACTGCAAAAGAACGAAAGATTCTCGATCACTATACTCTCTATCGATTGAAGTAAATTATTTTGAAAACTCAGAATCCAATTCTAAAGATTTAATATTAAAGACATTTTATTGTGGCCCCCAACTTTTAAATGTGATCCATTAATTTATTTTTATTAACCATTAATTCTTCAATCAGATAGATCCGATTTCAGATCTTATTTTGCGTACACCTTAAAGTTCTTCGGATCATTGACTTTTAAAATATAA
>JAYVIT010000257.1:0-3356 GCA_043769965.1 Saprospiraceae bacterium | reverse complement strand
CTTATTGTTTCATTTATCTTGACTAGAATTCTTTGTATTGCACAATCTGTCGAGGATAAATATAGTCTTCAAAGGGAGGTGGATATTTTTGAAGAACGGTTTAAAAATCAGTCATCCTTAACTTTAGATGAAGAAATTTTTTTAGAATCTGAATACAATCAATTTATTAGATGGAAGCGGTATTATTACCCAAGATTATATCCTAATTATAATTGCGAGGAGGCAATAAAAATTTTATCGGAATTAGATCGTAGTTCTGGCCAAAATAAGTTGATTGATGGCGGCATTTGCAACGGATTAAACTCTGATTGGCATTCGTTGGGTCCATTTGACAGTCCTCCATATGGAAGTAATTTTGGAGTTGGGAGGTTAAATGCTATTGCTTTTCACCCAAATTATGGAAATGTTGTTGGTGAGAGTCAACAAACATATTTTGTTGGATCAAATACTGGTGGATTGTGGAAGACAATTGATGATGGACTGAACTGGCAAATTCTTGCAGGTACTGAAACATTTGATCGCATGGGTATCGCAGACATTGCCATAAATCCCCTTTCACCAAATATTATGTATGCAGCAACTGGTGATAGAGATAGGGGTATTGTATCTTTTACGTTTTTAACATCAACATCAGGAATCTACAAATCATTTGATGGTGGAGCGTCGTGGAATAAAATTGTTGACATTCCTTTAGATTTCTCAGGTGGAAGGGGGTGCATTTCGCGATTATTGATTCATCCTTCAGATACCAATGTTTTATTTTATGCATACCATGAATTCGAACCTTGGGAGCCTTATTCAAATCAGGGTGGGATCTATAAATCTATTGACGCTGGGAATACCTGGGTAAAAGTTTTATCTGGTTTTTTTACAGATATGGAATTTAACCCTGGAAATCCTCTGATTCCGGGAGATCCACAAAAAGGAAGGATATTATATGTTTCTGGATGGAATATTCTTAAATCAACAATTACGAATCTTGCTCCTATTTCAACATTAGGGGATTCATGGTCTGGTAATTTACTTTCTGAATTAGAAACCACTATACCATTACTGCCCTTATCGGATAATCATGGTAAAGCAAGAATATTATTAGCTACTACACCTTCGAGTCCTCAAAGCCTATATGCTTTGTTAATTCGTAACCCATTCGGTTCTGAGGATCAGGTATTGTATTCTGATGATTATGGTAATTCATCAACATACACAGCGCATGATATTTCAGGTGGAGCAAATCTTTACCACAACGGATTTAACGTAGCAATTGATAATAAAGATTATATCTATTTAGGAAAAGTTAACTTTTTTAGGTCAATTGATCGTGGATTGAATTTTAGTTCAATTAGCGGTCATTCTGATTGCACAGATGAGCCTTATTGTCCGCATGCTGATATAAATTATATTGCTGTTCATCCAACCCTTCCATCGCGGGTTTTCGCATTAACTGATGGCGGACTTTATATCAGCGATAATCATGCAGAAAGAGTCGGTTGGGATCGCAAAAATAATGGATTGGCCATTACTCAGTTTTATGATATTGATATTGAGCCTTATCCTGAATTTAAGGTGGCAGCAGGGACTCAGGATAATCATGCAATGATGTTAGAAAATTTTGAAATTTATGATTGGAGAAATTATGGTGGTGGAGACGTTTTAAAGACAATATTAAATAAGAGCAATTATTCAGAATATTACTATTTAAATACTGGATCCGGAGATGGTTTAACAACACTCTATACCCAATCGGGAGTTTCGTACAACTTAAATTATAATAATGTTTTAACAGATTTTGAAGTTGACCCACAAAATTTTGATATTGTTTATGGTGCAAAGAATTACGAATTAGTTAAATCAGAAGATCACATAAATACATTTAGTAATATTTCAAATTTTGTTACATGTATACCAGTCAACGGGCATATTTCACAAATAGCAATTTATGAAAGTAATCCTGATATTATAGTTGTTGCCGCTGATGGAAAATGGGTTTATAATGAAGATGATACACCTGCAGGATCTGATTGGGGCTGTAACGATTGTAGGGTCATAAATCAAGTTTTAAAAACCACCATTGGAGGTTCGCCAACAGATTGTGAGGCGTGGATTGACATAAGCCCTTCAATAGACGGTCATTTATCATTTGTAACCTCTGTTACAATACATCCCAAGGATCCCGATAAAATTTGGTTGACCTATTCGGGATATGATGATAATAATAGTGATGAAACAACTGATGGAGAAATTATTAAAGTGGTTTATTCAGATGATGGTGGAAACTCATGGACAAATATCTCAGAGGGGTTAGAGAAAATACCTGTAAATTGCCTGAAACTAGATCCATCAACCGGGGTTGATGATTTATATATAGGAACTGATCATGGAATTTATTATAGAAATAATCAAATGGATACATGGGAATGCTTTTCTAATAACCTCCCTCAAATCCCAATAAAAGATCTTGAAATTGACTATGAGCAACGCATTTTATGCGCAGCTACTTTTGGGCGTGGAGTTTGGTGGTCACCGCTTGAATGTCCAACAGAAGATGTTTTGACGTTAACTGGATATGACCTGTTGAAATATTACGAAGCAAATAATATCACTAGCACTTCCGTTGTAATTAATATTCCAAGCCATCCTAGCTCAACGTATAAATCTGAATCAATTTTATTACAACCTGGGTTTCGAGTGGTTTCAGGAGGTGTTCTACATGCTTTAGTTACAAGATGTGATGTTTCTGAAATTTCTCCCTTGCGAAGTAATTCTGAAGATTATTTTAGCCCATTTAATAATGAAACTAAATTCACTCAGTCTCAAATCTTGATTAGTCCAAATCCATCAGACCATAAAATCAATTTATGGGTGGATGAAATTTATTTAAATTCCGACCTAAATATATTGGATGTATATGGAAATTCCTTAATCAAAATAAGTAACGGAATTAAGTCAAATTATGAGTCAATTGATATAAAAATGCTACCATCAGGACTTTATTTCTTATGTATTTCGAATGGTAATAATTTTGACTGTGTAAAATTTATTAAAAATTAATTTTTTGGTTTCTATTATGATATAAAGTATATTGTTAACTTTGGGGATATGTATAATAAATTCTCCAATCTCGTGATCGATAAATTAAAAAAAATACTTCATGAGAATTATATATTATTTGATAATGAAAATATAATCAAATACGCTTCTGACGAAACCGAGGACTTGCAGTTTTTTCCGGAGGTTATTGTAAAACCGTCTACTCCGGAAGAAATTTCCAAAATATTAATTCTTGCAAATGAACATAATATTCCAGTTACGCCTCAGGGTGCGAGAACAGGATTAAGTGGCGGTGCATTGCCCCT
>JAYVIT010000256.1:0-3746 GCA_043769965.1 Saprospiraceae bacterium | reverse complement strand
ATCTATTTCACGAACCGTTTCATCAGACACCAAAACTCTTTTTTTAACTGTTTTGTAAACTGCAGGAATTTCAATTTCTTTTACTGTAGGAGGAGTAACCAATTCATCTTTAGTGATCTCAATACTCTTACCTGTCTTTGTTGTTTTCGTGTAGGTCGCAGTTACATCAATTTTTTTAACTGCGAATGGTACTTTTTGTTCAGGATATTCAACATAACAAAGGAATACGCAATCCCACGGATTTTTTGATTTGCAGTTTTCCATAGCGGATCTCGATTCAAATCTTGTGTATGCAGGTTGAACAATTACTTCTTCTGTGACATCAGTAAATTTGATAGGTACTAAAGTGAGTTTATTATAATCATCTTCAACCTTAATGGTTTCTTTCACTTTTTTATAAACTGCTGGCACAATTTCCAATTTTTTAGAAGCCGCTTTTACCACAACTTGTTCTTCAACAGTTTTATACTCTGCAGGTATGATTTCTAATTTCTTATACCCAGGAACTTTTGTGATTTGGACATTTGTTTCACGCCATTTATCTTCTACGACACAGCGGATATAGCATTTACCAACTTGTGGATTTGCAGGAAGGACATCCTGTGAAATGATAACATTACAAAATACAAGACACAGAATCAGAGGTAAAAATAGCTTGCTCATAAAGGGATTGATTTCGTTTAAAATGAGATATTACTGTAAAAATAAAAGAATTTTACAATCTAAAACATAAATTGCGGATAAAATTAGAAATTCTGAGTTTATTTGCTTCCGATGACGAGCTATAAGCCCCTTCTTTACTCACTTTTCTGTCTGCTACTTTCGATAATGGCATGCAAGACCAGCCGCTCTATTGAAGGCTCGGGTCCAAAATTTAAACTGAGTGAGCGACTTGAACTATTAAAAATGTCCGAGTTAACTGGTGATCGCATTGATTTAAAAAAATATTCTGGCAAACCGGTTTTCTTAAATTTTTGGGCCACCTGGTGCGGACCTTGCAAGAGTGAACTGGAAACCATTGCGTATGTTTCAAAACAATTTAAAAACGAAATCACTTTTCTTGTTGCGAGTAATGAAGATCCAATCAAAATCAAAGATTACATTTCTGAAAATAAATATGATTTGCATTTTATCCATCTCGATATGGAATACATCGATGCATACATTATTAAACTACCTACCACTTTTTTAATCGATCGAAATGGTCAATTGATTTCTGAAGAAGAAGGATTCCGGATTTGGACGCAGGCGACGTATGTGAAACAGTTGAAGAAACTAATTGAGCTAGGAGCCAGGAATTAGGCGATCGGAGATAAATTGTTTAATTGTTAAATTGTTAAATGCTGTTAAATTGTTGAATTGTTGAATTGTTGAATTCAGCTTTTTTAATTGTTTAATAACAAAAATAATTCATCATTTATTGACAATGGTCAATTTATACTATTCACTTCTTAAAGTACTTTTTCATTAATTCTTTCCATTGTTTCGATCTTTCCCTTAAAGGAGCAAGCGTTGCATCCATTTGCATCAAATCATAAAACTTTATTCCATTCACAATTGCCAATTCAAGGAATACATATGCTTCGTCGATTTGATTTTGTGAAGCATAAATAGTTGCAAGGCTATAAGGTGCTCCTAAATCTTTTTGGTTCAATTGAAGTACTTTTTTTAATTGTACTATTGCTTCATCTTTTCGATCGATTTGCATGAAGAGCGTACCCAGATTTAAATATATTTCTGAATTCATTGAATCCATTTGAATTGCTTTTAAGAAACTATACTCTGCTTCAGCAAATCGCATATTTTGAAAATGTACTTTTCCTAAATTGAGATAATTGATAGAAGACATTGAATCTATTTGTATGGCTTTATCACAAGCGGCCACTGCTCTTTCCATTTGACCGGAAGCAAGAAACAAACTTGTAAGGCCAGTATATGCCAGGGAAAAGTTTGGATCCAGCTTGATCGCTTTATTGAATTGTTCTTCAGCATAATCAAATTGATTTTTATCTGAGTAAAATAATCCCAGGTTGTAATAAACTATAACATTGGTTGGATCTTTTTGAATTGCTTGTAGATATTGCTTTTCTGTTTGCTTATTTACAGTAAGTGAAGTAGCAATTTGTGGCGAATCATTTTTTTGTATTGCTTGTTGAGCAAAACTTTCTTCAACGAAAAATATAAATATTAAAATTATTATTCTGTTTTTCATTTTTAATGATTGAAGTAAAAAATTAGTCATCAGTTGTTTTACATTGAGCTTGTCGAACTGTCAATTTAAACTATTCACTATTCATTTTTCACTTATTAAAGTATTTTTTCATCAATGCATTCCAACGATCCTTTTGTTCACGCAAGTGCTCTAGATCCTCATCATTTTGAATAGATTCGTATGTTTCATTATTGAATTCGCGATTAGGGAATCCTTTTTTGAATGCAAGTTCCAATTGAGGGAATGCTTCATCCGTTTTATTTTGCAAACTAAGTATACAAGCTAAATTGTAATATGCTACCGGAATATTTGGATCTAACTGAATTACTCTCAAATAACAGTTCTCAGCTTCGGGTAATTGCCCAATTAGTACATATAAATCCCCAAACGACATAAGTGCACAGGGGAAACATATGCCTTCATTGGTACTTGCTTCAACCTTTTTAAACCAATACATAGATTTCTTAAATTCTTTTTGATGCTTATAAAACACAGCTTTGCTATGCCAAACAAGTACTGAATTAGAGTCTATTTGTGTTGCCGTATTTAAAAGTTCCTCTGCTTTATCATATTGTTTTAGATTTAATTCATAAAACCTGGATAATTCGACATAAGGCAGAATCCAAGTGGGCACTAATTCCATCGCATTCGTGGCGTAATAGATCGCTGAATCAATTTGATCCGACTGATATGTATTTATTAATGCTACAAAGGCATGTGGCAGATTTGCTTGCCATTGTAAGGCTTGCAAATATTTCTTTTTGCTTTCTTGTATGGTTGGTTGCATTCTTCCTTCAAAATAATACTTGCGGGCTTGAAGTGTGTTATACAAATAATGACTACTTCCTAATAATTCTCCTGCCCTTTGGAGATACGATGGATAATCCTTATAGAGGTCGTATGCCTTTGCACCGGAAAGTACTTCCTGGGTTAAGCCCGTCTTGAGTAGGACGTTCATCACTTGTTGTGCATCATCCTGCAATGCAGCAGCATAATTTCTTCGCATCGTGGATTGCAATCTTGCCAGTTTAGGTTCGGCAATTAATTTTTCATAATAAAAATTTGCGCAAGCATTCTCAGGTTTCAGAAATACTTTATCCCTCAATGATTTTTTAAATAGTTGATATAAACTTTTGATGGTTGTATCTAATTTAGTTAAGACTTGTTCTTCCATTCCTTTTGATTCAATGGGGGTAAACATCATCATTTGATTTCGTTTACCAGAGCGTATAGAAGCTAATAAAGCATCATCCACACTTGTCACACGCTCATTTCGATTTCCCAGGACCATTGGCAATTGGTTTATAGGAGCAACTTCTTTCGCAACATGATCTTCTAAATACCGTCCTACTTCATACAAAGTCACCCATTGATCTTCATCACTATCAGCTAAACCATACAAGGCATCAACAAGATGAAATGAGAAAGCACCCCGTCCTTCTCCCCATTGTTCTCCTTCAATACTATATTCATTGGGTTGACAAGACATGATTTTAATTTCATTCGCATATTGTCTTGCTAAGTTTGATGCTGT
>JAYVIT010000255.1:0-2703 GCA_043769965.1 Saprospiraceae bacterium | reverse complement strand
GAGTAAATAAAAATTATCTTTATTTAGATTCAAAGCTTTTCGCACTTCTTCAACTTCTTCTACAAATCTGGGAAGCACCCAAAGACTGGAATCATTCGGTTGATCTGAATATGCAGATCCCAATTGATCGTAGTAATAAAATTCAATTCCTTCTTTTGGAAAAAAGCTCTCGAAACTTTCGAAGTACTCATGCGTGCAACCAGGACCTCCATGTAGTAACAATACTTTTATTTTTGGATTGTTTCCAATGCGCTTCGTCCAAACTTTGTATTTGCCATTGTCAATCAGAATTGTTTTTACACCTCCAGATTTAATTCCTTCTTCATTAAAGGAATATGAACTGCAAGGGTCATCAGTTCCATCAATTGATTTTTTAACTTTACCATCTACACATGATTGTGTAGCGATTAACAGAAGTAAAAAAATGAGATTTTTCATATGTTTAAGATTTGTTTTTAGATTTTTTGTTTGAAACTGCTTTTAGTATTGATTCTCTTGATATCTCCTATTTCAAATACATCAGGAACTTCATCCAAATGATTCACAATAAAAACCAAACTACTAACCATCTGCTTAATATTTACGAAACCATATGCTTTAGCTTTTTTGGCTGTCGCAGGTATTATTTCAAGCAATTTAAATAATGGAAATAATAAATACGGCCACCAATGTCCCGGACCCAATACATACCAAGGTCTGATAAATACATGAATTAAATTTAATGAAATGATATATTCTTCCCCTTTTATTTTTGCCTCTTGAAAATCTTTCATAATGGAACTTGGTTCCATCGCAACACTTAGATAAATAAACTTTTTAGATTGAGTTTCTTTAGCCGCGGTTGCAACTATTTTAACCGCCCGTAGATCGATCGTTTGAAATAAATTCTTTTTAGCAGGAGAAGGATGTGCCACTCCAAGCAGATGTATGAATATACTATCTAATGGAACCTTTGCAATCCATTCCTCGGGTTTGAAAACATCAGCAATTATTAGTTCCACTCCGGAAGGGACTTTGTGTTCGGAGCCAGGTCTCACCAATGCAATAATCCTGAATTCAACTTTGCTTAATGAATTCATTAATATGGATCCAATATATCCTGTACCTCCTGTTATAAATAGTGTTTGCATTTTTTACTGCGCTGAATTAACTCTTTTAAAACGAATAGACTGACATACGATATATTGAAACAAAAAGATTTAAAACTATACAATTTTTGAACATTCTTTATCTTTGTTTATACTTAAATCGCAAACGAGTATTGGACCAGGAAACACTTATCGGACAACTTAAAGAAGGGAATGATAAAGCATTCGAGTATCTATATGATAATTATGCTCCAACCCTATTTGGTATTATAAGCAGAATTGTATCGGAGCAAGAACAAGCCGAAAACCTGTTGCAGGACAGTTTCGTAAAAATCTGGAGATATATCGCTAGTTATGATGCCAGCAAAGGCACTTTGGCCACCTGGCTCATCAATATTGCCAGAAATACAGCCATCGATTTTACGCGGTCCCGTCAATATTCCAAGGACAGCAAAAACCAAAGTATAGATAATCTCGTATTTCATGAAAGGCCAGGTCTATCCGTCAGTGTACCGGAAGAATGCATTGGCTTAAGGGAGCTGGTTAATAAATTGGATCCCAATGTTAAACATATTCTGGAATGGATGTATTTTGACGGATATACACAGCAAGAAATCGCAGAAGAATTTTCGATTCCTTTGGGTACTGTGAAGACCCGAGCCCGGAATGGACTCAGAGATTTAAGAGAAATGTTTGTAACTATTAATAATTAAAAAATTGAAAAAGCTACGTAATATAGATCAAAAGGAAATCAATAGTTGGTTGGATGTAAATTCCAATGATCAAGTACAGGCAACCGAAGATGCATTAAATTCATTTGCAAAATCAAATGCCATTTTACCATCTCAGGAAATTAAAAATAAAATACTCCTTAAACTTGCATCATTAAATAAAACGAGACGAGAACAAGGCACTATTGATATTAATAATCCACCACTACTAACAGAAAATTCGAACTTACAAGATTGGTTACTTGCAACCCAGCATATGCAGCCCCCGGAAAAATTTGACAACATTCATATGGTACAGATTAAGCAGAATGAACAAGTTGAAATGTTTGTGGGCTGGGTATCTGAAATGGTACCCGAAGAAGTACACGATGATATCCTGGAAAGTTTTATGATTTTGGAAGGTAGCTGCACTTGTCATATCACCGATCCCAAAGGTGAAACCAGAATCGTCATATGCAAGCCGGCGATTTTATTACGATGAATATTGGCGAAACACATGACGTCCGCATCACTTCTGAAAAGCCAACGAAAGCAGTTTTGCAGTGGTTGAAGATTGCGGCGTGAGCAGTTTGCAGTTTGCAGTTTGCAGTTTGCAGTTTGCAGTTTGCAGTTTGCAGTTTTTAAAAAAATAAAATACTAGCGGGGATTCAAAATTTATTTCTATTTTTTTCTTACTAATATAATAAAGAAGTTAATTTAACTGCAATCTGAGAACTGTAAACTTCATTCATTGGTCTTCACTTCGACGAGCTCAGTGTAATACAGTGAGCCTGTCGAACTGTCAATGGTCAATGGTGAATGGTGAATGGTGAATGGTGAATGGTGAATGGTGAATGGTGAATGGTGAATGGTGAATGGTGAATGGTGAATTTAAACCTCGACCA
>JAYVIT010000254.1:0-3851 GCA_043769965.1 Saprospiraceae bacterium | reverse complement strand
TAATACCCCACGTACGAAAACTTTATTTCCGGAAACGATTACTTCTTCGACTGAGCGTTTGATATCCGGGAATCCTTTTTTAAACATGACTATGCGATTTTTTATTTCTTCGCGGGTATTTTCTACGCCATTAAAATATGGATGTGAATGTTGAGACCAGTAGCTTAAAAATTTGTCTCCATCTCCATCATCTGCTGATTTATAAATTGCGCGAATATTTGTTTCTAATATAGCATCCGGATTTATTCCTGCCATTAGTTGCGATTCGAATGATTTTACATCAAACTGAACATTTCTCATTTTGATTTTGCCCATTGCATCCAACTCATCCAACACGAGAAATGGTAACTAGACTTTATTTCCTGTTGGTGGATTGCCCATCATCGGTCCGGTGTTTGTGCCGGTAAATATTCCACGGGTGGTTACATATTTTCCATTACTCGTCATTTCTAAAACCTGATGTTTAATATCTGGGAAAGCAGTTTTTTGTGCTTGCAGTATTCCCTGAAATGCTCCAATTGGAGATGGTGCAGATAAGAAGGGATTTGATATCGTAAAATCTGCACTGCAATAATTGATAAACTTATCCGTCTCACCTGCATCCATGGCCATAAATAATGCATGGACATTTACTTGCGCCATCTTTCCAGGAGGTGGCACACCAGCCATAAGTTGTGATTCAAAAGACTTATTATCAAATTGAACATTTAAAGATTTGATTTTGCCTTTACCATCCAGTTCAAAAATAGAAGTGATGGAAACTTTCACTTTATTTTTTGTTGGCGGATTGCCCATTAATGATCCTGTATTGGTTCCAGTGAAGGAAGTTTGAACAGCAATTTTATTATCATCTGCAAACCAATTTAAGATTTCGTGTTTTAAATCGGGAAAAGCAGTATGAAATCCTTCAACAGCTCCCATCCATGCTTTTTTGTCAAGTGCAACCGGAGAAAATGGAGCCCATGCTTTCAAATCATCAGTAAGCAATTGCTCTACCTCCTTGCTATTTCCGGAATCAAGCCATGTGAAATAATCTGTGACAATCTTTTCCGCTTTCTTTTCTTGACCAATCAGAAGATAAGAAACCAGTAGTAAAAAGTAAAGTGTTGAGATAATTTGTTTTTTCATGTGATAAATTGTTTAATTGATAAATTGCTTAATTGTTATATTGTTGAATTGTTTTCGAAAGTCATTCCTCTCATATTTCTGATCTCATAGTTCATATCTTCCCTAAAGCATTTAAGCAAAATCATCAAGACCTCTGAACATGTTTATTTTGCCATTAACTACATGGAATCTATGTGCATAAGTGCTGCTGTATTTTTTTATCATTAGTTTTATTGGTATATTCTACGTTTACATCAATAGAAACATCATCTCCATCTGCAATAAACCGGACCGGTTGAAATTTTGAATATGTAAGTTTAGAATTGAGTTCCGCAAAGAATTTTCCAACTTCTTCTTTCCCTTTATAGATACGCTCTTTTGAATCTAATGTCCGGTCATGTATATCAAAGACAACATTGTCTGTACATAATGCGAGAACTGCAGCTATGTCAGATTTTCCAAAAGCTTCGTATACAGCCATTACAATACCGGTTGAAGGATTAGTAATAGATCCATAACCAATTTGAAATAATGATTCATTGGGGTTAGCACTCCAATGAGATATACATTTACCAGCATCATTCAGTTCAATAATGTCCATATCCCACGCATCAATTTTCTTGGAAGTTGGTGGAAGCATCATAAAGCTACCAGTGTTTGTGCCAGTTAAATGCACCTTGATAAAATATTTGTTATTTCCTGCTGATGCGATATCTGTAATATCAAATTTTAAATCAGGAAATGCATCAAGGAAGACTTTGTATTGGTCTATGGAAGCTTGAACTCCTTTTATAGCTTGAGGCGCCAAACCTAGTTCAGTGTATTCTTCTGCACAAAGACTTGCAAAAGTTGTGTAATCCTTTTTTGAAAGTGCTTCATATGCTTTGCGAATATTTGCCTCATTTGCAGCATGGTTATTTCCTGTATTGCAAGCTATAAGACCAAAGCCTGCGGAAATTAATAAGACGAATAAGTAAGTTAGATTTTTCATGTTTATTTTTTTAAAGTACAAGCTTAAATACGGAATTGGTTTGGATTTGGATTTAGAGGGGTGAAAAAATTTGACCGCCTACAGTTCGACAAGCTCACTGCAGGACCATTGACCATAGATTTATACCATGATTATGGGATTCTATAAATTTTCATCAATAAGGCTATGGTTGTATATTTGTACTCTATTGCAGAGATTCCTGAGCCGGGGAATCGACATTGAATATTGATAATTCACTGGTATTAAATTTTTGATCTATGAATAAGTTTCTAATCTATTTAAGTTTGATTGTGGTATTCTCCTGTCAAAGCAAACAAGAATTGAAAGCGCCCTCCCCAGAGATTATCCGGTCCGCTATGTGTGCAGCTAAAACAACCGATGCAGCCTGGTATAAATCAGATAATAAGGCTCCATTGTTTGAAGGTTTGGGTAATCTGCGATATAATATCAGCACATTAAATAAAGTGGCTCAGAGCTATTTTAATCAAGGTTTGATTCTTTCGTATGCATTTAATCATGCCGAAGCGGCCCGGTCTTTTTATTATGCGACAAAACTGGATTCCACCTGCGCCATGTGTTATTGGGGATTTGCTTATGTTTTAGGGCCCAACTACAACGGTGGTATGGAACCAGATAATTATGAACGAGCTTATACTGCAATTCAAAAAGCAATCAACCTTTCATCATATGCAAATGAAAAAGAAAATGACCTTATAAAAACATTATCGACACGGTATGTAAAAGAACCTGTCGACAACCGATACCAACTTGACAGTATGTATTCAGTATCAATGAAACAACTCTATCAAAAATATCCGGATGACCCTGAAATTTCAGCTTTGTATGCAGAATCCATCATGAATCTTCATCCCTGGGATCTGTGGGATAAACAGGGTAATCCAAAAGCCTGGACTCCAGAGATTATAGATATTCTAGAAAAACTTTTGCTAAAATATCCTGATCATCCTGGGGTGAATCATTTTTATATTCATGCAGTCGAAGCATCTCTTAATCCTGAAAGAGGAGATAAATCAGCAGCTCTTTTTGACAATGGCTTAATACCTGCAGCCGGGCACTTGGTTCACATGCCATCACATATATATATACGGACTGGCGAATATCACAATGGGTCATTGGCAAATCTTAATGCTGTAAAAATTGATAGTCAATATGTGAGTTCATGTCATGCTCAGGGTGTTTATCCTTTAGCATATTATCCACATAATTATCATTTTCTTGCAGCAACAGCGACTATGGAAGGAAAAAGTGAATGGGCATTAATGGCGGCACAACAAGTAAGTGACCATGCAGATCAGGATTTAATGAAAGATACAATATGGGGAACACTCCAACACTATTACACGATTCCTTTTTTTGTAAAAATCAAATTTGGCAAATGGGATGAAATATTGAAAATGAATAATGCAAATCCCGAATTAAAATATCCACAAGCAATTCGCGCTTATGCGAGAGGATTCGCTTTTCTTGGCAAAGGAGATTTAACAAATGCAAAGAAAGAATTAATAACACTTGATTCATTGGCTGCTGACAACACAATCAAGAAAATTACAATATGGAATATCAATTCTGCAGCAATGATTGTGCAAATTGCACAAAAAGTATTGAGAGCCGAAATACTTGCCAGTGAAGGTTTTTATGATGCGAGCATATCTTTGTTGCAAACAGCAGTCGCATTGGAAGACGAGCTCAATTACAACGAGCCACCTGATTGGTTTTTTTCGATAAGACATCA
>JAYVIT010000253.1:0-8135 GCA_043769965.1 Saprospiraceae bacterium | reverse complement strand
GACAAAAACCAACTAACCTTGGAATTCAACTAACAAAAAAATGTCAACGTATTTTAGGCATGCACAAACTGCCAACTGCCAACTGCCAACTGCCAACTGCCTACAATTCCGATCTCCTCTTAAAGTATTTATACGTTTCGATTTGTGATTGAAATTTACGTTTTAAATTGGAAACAATGTATTTGTTCATTGAATTATAATGTATGGATCGGGACTTTACATTGTCCTTCCATTGATAGTCTATGTTGTCAAGAATGATTTTTTTAAGAGACGGACTATAAATTGGAAACGCTGTTTCAATTCTGAAATGGAGATTTCTAACCATCCAGTCTGCAGATGATAAAAAGATTTTTTCTTCTCCGCCATGATAAAAATAATAAATCCGGCTATGCTCGAGATAGCGATCTATGATGCTTATGCCTTTTGCATTTTTGCTAATCTTGTCTTTTCCAATAACCATGCAACAAATACCACGTATAATCAAATGGATCTGAACTCCGCATTTTGAAGCTTCATACAATAAGTTTATAATCTCATTATCCTGAAGATTGTTTAACTTTAAAATAATTTTTGCTTTCTTTCCTGCATTGGCTTGTTCAATTTCGAATTCAATTAATCGATGAATTTCGTCATTGAGGTTAAACTGGCCAATTAATAAATGTTTAAATGGTTGTGTAGGTAATTTGATGTTTTCGAGAAATCCAAAAAACCGGTTCACTTCTGTTGTTATATTTTCATCATTCGTAAAAAATCCATAATCCACATAAACTTTTGCTGTTTGTTCGTGAAAATTTCCTGTAGACAAATACACATATTGTTTGATCTCATTATTTTCTCGGCGCGATATCAATGCGGTTTTTGCGTGCACTTTTAAGCCCGGAAAACTATATCGCACCTTGACTCCTTGTTTTTCCATTGCTTCACCCCAGGCAAGATTGGCTGCTTCATCAAAGCGTGCTTTCACTTCAATGAAAACAAATACACTTTTACCTTCAGATGCAGCTAACTTTAATGCATCCATAATTCGTGATTGTTTGGCAACCCGGTATTGAGTGATTTTAATTTGCGTAACATCCGGATCTTTTGCGGCATGTTCAAAAAACTGGATAACCGGTTCATAGCTATGATATGGGAAACAAAGCAGGTGTTCTTCCTGACGAATTTTTTCAAACATAAGTTCCGGATCATCAAATGGCTTATATTCAATCGGTCTGAGTGCTTTATTTTTTAATTCTTTTTTACCAAAATCCGGAAAATGCAGAAAGTCGAAATTATTGTGATATCGTCCTTCAGGTGTTAAATCTCCAACTTGAATTTCTAATATTTTTAAAAAATACAAGAGCATTTCATTAGGCATCGATTCATCGTAAACCAATCTCGCAGCAGGACCAATGTTTCTTTTGATTAGACTTTTCTTTATCTTCTCCATGAGATCTCCACTAAATTCATCTTCAATATAGAGCTCAGCATCACGGGTAATTTTAATGGAGTATGAATGGATCACATCATAACCAGGGAATAACCATTTGAGAGAATACCTTACGATTTCATCAAGTAGAATGATGTCATGATTTTTTTTATCTGAAGGTAGTTCAATAAAACGAGGCAAGTGATCTGATGGGATTTTTACAATTCCATATTGATCAATTCTATTTTCTTTATCCTTATCCCTCAAGATGATTGTAAGATACAATTCCGAATTGTTGAGAAATGGTTTTACCTTATTGCCAACGAGTAATACCGGTTGCACAAAGGGCAATAAATTCTCTTTAAAAAAAATTTCTAAAAATTGCTCTTGTGAGATTGAAATTTCGCGGTGTGATAAAAGATTAATGCTGTGATTTCGAAGTTCGGGAATAATTTGATTTTCGAAAATGTCATTAAATTCGATCAAATGTTTGTTGGCAATTTTATATAATTGTTTTAGTAAAATGTCAGGATTGTAATCCAACTGGCTTTTGGTGTTTTTACCCAGCTTTTTTAGATTGCGATGATGGGCTACCCGGATCCGGAAAAATTCTCCAAGATTAGACGAATAGATGGCCAAAAACTTTAATCGCTCTAAAAGTGGAACGGAGGGATCCTGAGCCTCCTGCAATACTCGATAATTGAAATTGAGCCAGCTTATGTCTCTGTCTATATATTCATACGCTACCGGTTCACCTACTTTACTCATAATTTGATTATAGCTCGAATTGGGCTCAAAAATAAACCAGTTAAAGTGTTTCAGTTTATAGTTTGGTCTTATTTTGGACTAAGAAATCGTTAAATCGTTCACAATGCAATTTTTTCTTTTAAAAGATTCGAAGATTAAGGTGATTTTAGAACTATATTCTCTGGGTTTGGCTTATTTTCGTTTCACTTTCTGTGAAATTTTGTCGATTATTTCATTTTATATGAAATTTGTACAGGGATTATATTGGCTAAAAGATAGCCTAACTGGCAACAATAAAATTGGAAGTCCTAAAATCAGAAAATAGGGTTTATCATGATTACTAAAAAAGATTGATTAATCCTAATTATGCATTTTTTAAAAATTTAAAAGAGTTTAATGAATCTCAATATACCCTCAACTAAAAATTATCTCATCGTTGCCAATTGGAAAATGAACACGCTTGCATCTGAATGCAAGGCTTTGGCAATTGCTGTTACTGATGTGGAATGGTCAGATCAGATTGAAGTTGTTATTTGTCCACCGTTTACTCATCTTTCAGAATTACAAAATTTACGAAAGGATGGGATATTACTTGGTGCACAAAATTGTCATGAAAAAACAAGCGGTGCATTTACAGGTGAAATTTCTGCAGAAATGTTGGTCGATTTAAATTGTGATTATGTAATTATTGGTCACAGTGAACGCAGAATGATGAATCCAAATGAAAATCCAATGATTCATTCAAAAATAAAAGCTGCGATTGGTGCTGGACTGAATGTAATTTATTGTTGTGGCGAATCAAAAGAAATCAGAGAGCAAAACAATGAAATGAATTTTGTTTCGAAGCAATTGCAAAATGATTTATTTGAATTAGATGCAGCGTCTATATCTAAATTGACCATAGCTTATGAACCAATCTGGGCAATCGGTACAGGCAAACATGCAAGTCCGGAACAAGCACAGACCATGCATGCATTCATTAGAAATGCAATGACAAAACATTTTGGTGATGCCAATCATATTAGAATACTGTATGGAGGAAGTGTAAATGCTTCTAATGTGCATTCAATTGCAATGCAGAAAGATGTGGATGGCGTATTAGTTGGAGGAGCAAGTTTGATTCCTAGTGAGTTTAAAGCGATCATTAAGGCGTTTTCAAATTTCACCACCACATAGGCACAAAGAGCACATAGAAATGCTCAATTACAATACTCCAGGAAAGAAAACAAAGAGGCTAAATTAAAATTTAAGAAGTTCTTTTTGAAACAGAAAGATCTTTTTCCATTACCTGGGTTTTCATGTTATCCATGTAATCCTGAAGTTGTGTACTCATGTTTTGATTTTGAAGACACATAATTTTGCATGCAAGAAGACCTGCATTTTTAGCTCCATTTAATGCAACAGTTGCAACCGGTACACCATTGGGCATTTGTAAAATAGAGAGTATAGAATCCCACCCATCAATTGAATTACTGGATTTTATTGGAACACCAATCACAGGAAGGATAGTCAAAGAAGCAACCATGCCTGGTAAATGCGCAGCTCCGCCAGCTCCTGCAATAATGATTTTCAAACCACGCGACACTGCTGATTTCGCATATTCAAACATATGATCAGGAGTACGATGAGCAGAAATAATTCGGATTTCGTATGAGATACCAAATTGATCCAGGATCTCGGCGGCGTCTTTCATTACCTTCAAATCGCTGTCTGAGCCCATGATAATGCCAACTTCCGGATTTTTATTCATGCGATTACTTTGAGTGTTTGAGCCACAAATTTAGCCTTTAGTTTACAGCTTTCGAGTTCATGATCTGTTAACGTGACATGACCCATTTTACGGAATGGTCTGGTTTCATCTTTTCCATAGAGATGTAAATGAACACCTTCCATTCCCAGTATCTTTTCAATATTTTGATAAATCGCTTTTCCGGAATATCCATCTTCACCCAGAACATTGAGCATTATCGCAACTTGCACAAACTTGGTGTCTCCCAAAGGCAGACCAGTTATTGCCCGAAGATGATTAGCAAACTGGCTGGTTGCTCCATTGTCGAGTGTATGATGACCACTGTTGTGAGGTCTGGGTGCCATTTCGTTCACCCATAAACTGCCATCCTTATTCAAAAACATTTCTACAGCAAGCAAGCCAACAATTTCGAGTTTATCGGCAACATGTGTAGCAAGTTGTTCTGCTTCGACTTCAATGTGATTTGGAATTTCTGCGGGACAAACCAGGCATTCAACCAGGTTTGCAATAGGGTGAAAGTCCATAGAAACAGCAGGATATACTTTGCATTCACCATCGCGACCTCTCACGGCAATCACACTAATTTCTTTTTCAATATCCGCTTTATTTTCAATCAAACAGGAACCCTCCAATAACAAACTCAATTCACTTTCAGAATTAATTACTTGAACACCATGACCATCATATCCACCTGCTCTCAATTTTTGTACAAATGGAATACGGATTGAACCTGTTTTCAAAGCTTCATGAATTTCTTCCCTGGTTTCAAATAATTGAAAAGGAGCAGTTGGGAAATTATTTTTCTGATAAAATGTCTTTTGACTGCCTTTGTCTTTTATCAGATCGAGAATTGCTGGCTGAGGAAAAACCAAAACTCCTTTTTGTTCAAGCTCATGTAGGGCTTTTGTATTTACATGCTCGATTTCGATCGTAAGGATTTGTTTATCTTGTCCAAATCGGATCACGTCATCATAGCTATTAAAATCACCTTCCATAAATTGTGGGCAGACCTTTCCCGCTGGATAGTTTTTGTTTTTATCGAGGAAATGAATGTTCAGATCCAATTGGGACGCTTCCTGTGCCAGCATTTTGCCGAGTTGTCCGCCACCTAAAACACCTATACTGCATTCACCAGGAATAAAAGACATGAAAAAATTTTAGCAAAAATCGGAAAGCTTTGCCAACAACTTGCCACTTTTGACCATCTTTTAATTTCATTATGAATAAATTCATCATTAAGAATGCTTTGGTTGTCAATGAAGGACTGGTTTCATCATTAGATGTACTCATTGATAGGCAGCGCATTGAGCGGATTGACAAGGACATCAGTCACCCTAAAGCAGAAGTGATTGATGCGGAAGGTTTGCATTTGTTGCCAGGCTGTATTGACGACCAGGTCCATTTTAGAGAGCCAGGACTTACCCACAAAGCAGATATTGCTTCTGAATCCAGAGCAGCAGTTGCAGGAGGAGTTACCAGTTTCATGGAGATGCCCAATACCATACCGAATGCTTTAACCGGAAAGTTGCTTGAAGAAAAATACCAGATTGCAGCAAAGCGTTCTTCTGCAAATTATTCTTTCTACATGGGAGTTTCCAATGACAATTTGGACGAAGTGTTGAAAGTGAATTATGATATGGTTTGTGGAATAAAAGTTTTCATGGGTTCATCTACAGGCAATATGTTGGTGGATCGTTTGGAAGTTTTGGAAAAATTGTTCAGAAATGCTCCGGTTTTGATTGCAACACATTGTGAAGATGAGGCTACCACAAGACATAATTTAGAAAAGGCTAAAGCAAAATATGGAGATGACATTCCTGTAAGTGAGCATCCAAATATCAGGAGCAGGGAAGCCTGTTATCTTTCATCATCTTTGGCGATTGAACTGGCAAAAAAGCACAATGCCCGTTTGCATATATTGCATATAAGTACTAAAGAAGAGCCAACATTGTTTGACAATACAATTCCACTTGCGCAAAAAAGAATTACCGCAGAAGCCTGTGTTCATCATCTATTTTTTGACAATAGTTTTTATGAAAAACTGGGCAATCAAATCAAATGCAATCCTGCTATAAAAGAAAGAGAAGATGCTATCGCAATTGCAAATGCATTAAAAGAAAATAGACTTGATGTTGTGGCAACAGATCATGCTCCACATACCTGGGATGAAAAATCCCAACAATACATAAAAGCACCTGCCGGTCTGCCTCTTGTTCAACATGCTTTATCAATGATGATCACTATGGCCGATCGATACCAATGGGATCTTCCATTTATCGTAGAGAAAATGGCGCATCATCCGGCAATTTGTTTTCAGGTAAAAGATCGCGGATATATTCGTGAAGGTTATTTTGCAGATCTGGTTTTGCTCAATGCAAATGAAAGCTTTAAAGTTAAAAAATCAGAATTGCTTTATAAATGCAATTGGTCACCTTTGGAAGGGATGGAATTAATGGGAAGGGTAGTGAATACTTTTGTAAATGGACAGAAAGTATATGATGGGAAAACAGTAGATACAAATTTGATGGGGGAGAGGTTGGAGTTTGAAAGAAAATAATTACGCCCGCCTGACCGGACGGGCATGAATTACAAATGAAGTCGCTTCAAACAATTTAACAATATAACAATTTGACAATTTAACTCACAACTCAAATATTTCATCCAACACAATCCTCCCTTTCTCGTCAATTTTCACCGTCGCTGCATCAACTTTAGGATCGTGTTCAAAAATTAAAATGTGTTTATGTTGTGCGGCTCTTTTAAGTATAATTTCTTTTTCTTGCAAGGTTAGTAATGGTCTCACATCATACGCCATGACATATGGCATGGGTATGTGAAGAGAAGAAGGAAACAAATCTGCACAATATATGTAAGTCTGATTGTTAAATTCGATTTCGAGAATCATCATGGCTTCGGTATGACCATAAGCATTGCGGATAGATATTCCGGGTAGCCATTCTTGATAATCTTTACCTGAATCAATAAATGTGATTACGTTCTGTTCTTTAAGTGGTACAAAATTTTCTTTGAGGAATGAATTTCGTTCACGGTCATTGGGATTCATGGCCCAGTTCCAATGTCTTTCATTCGACCAATATTTTGCATTCGGGAAAGTTGGAACCAAATTTCCATTTTCAGCTTTTGTGACTGCTCCACCGCAATGATCAAAATGCAAATGGGTTAGAAAAACATCTGTGATGTTATTTACATCTATGCCTTTATCATTTAAAGCATGAACAATATCTGTTTTTCCATGTGGTTCGAAAAAGGATTTAAACTTAGCATCCTGTTTGTCGCCCATTCCACAATCAACTAAAATTTTCCGGTCTTCAGTTTCTATGTATAAACATCGAAATGACCAGGTACACATGTTGTTCTCGTCCGGTGGATTTAATTTAGTCCACAATGTTTTTGGTACAACTCCAAACATGGCACCACCGTCGAGTTTGAAATATCCGGAATGTATGGTTTGAATGGATTTAATCATTTTTAAGAAATGCTATTCTTAATCGAATTGTTTTCAATCAACTGTTCAATTCATTTTTCAAATTCAGCATTTTAATTGCAGTTATTGCAGCTTCTTCACCTTTGTTACCAAATTGACCACCTGCACGATCTTCTGCTTGTTGAATAGTATCAACAGTTAAAACACCAAAGATTATCGGCTTACTTGTTTCCAAACTTAAATTCATGATGGCGTTGGAAACAGAATGCGAAATGTATTCGTCGTGTTTGGTTTCTCCTTTAATAATGCAACCCAAGCACAATACTGCATCAGCTTTTAAATGTTCAATTGCCCATTTGGCTGCAAGCGGTAGTTCGAAAGAACCAGGAACTAGTAAAGTAATGATATGTTCAATAGGTGCATCGTATTGTGCCAAAATTTTAAGAGCACCATCTCTGAGTTTTTCAGTGATGGGTTTATTCCACTCTGAAACTACTATTGCAAAATGGTAGTTAGGAACATTTTGGATTTCAGAATCTCTTAATGGCGCTTTATTTGACAAGTGACCGGACATGGAGTTCAATTTAGGATGTGGAAATATTAGATCTTAAAGGCTGTAGGCTGCCCCGTAGGGGTCCCTTCGGGATAGGCTGTAGGAAGATAATGCATTTAAATAGACTATAACCTAATTCAACCATAATTACTTAGTTGACTATATTAATTAAAAAATATAGATAAAAATACACTACTAACCGACTAAAATTTTAAAAAGTGGGCAGCAATTG